>NZ_CP049916.1:3000000-3300000 GCF_011578285.1 Acinetobacter lanii
GACATACTTCACCGTCGAACACCAATACTTGTGCTTCGGCAGCATGTTCAATATTACTTTCCATCCCATTTTTAAAATAAGCCGCACGTCCTTCAGGCACTTGAATGTGTGGAAAATGTTGCACCGGTGCATAGACAGGCAGCAACAAAGCATCACGCTGTTCTAGGGTCAGACTTTCTAAATATTCAAGGGTGTATTCAGGCACAATTTCAAACAATCCGGTCTGGATGCGATGCAATGCGATTAAATGCCCTTGGGTGCCTAAGGATTTGGCAATATCTTCACCCACTACACGAATGTAGGTGCCTTTGGAGCAGGTAATATCTAAAGTAATGCTGTCCATCGTGAACGAGATCAGTTGAATCGCAGATAAATGAATCGGACGAGCTTCACGCTCAATCTCAATGCCCTGACGAGCCAACTCATACAGTGGACGACCTTGTTTTTTCAGCGCAGAATACATCGGTGGAATTTGCGTGCTATCACCCATAAAAGACTGAATCACGTTTAGAATCTTCTGCTCAGTCAATTCAGGCACTGGACTTTCCAATAGCACTTCACCTTCAACATCACCGGTGGTGGTGCTGTGTCCCAACTGAATCGTAGTTTGGTAGCGTTTGGTGGAATCGAGCAGATAATGCGAAAACTTGGTCGACTCGCCTAAACAAATCGGCAACAGGCCTGATGCCAAAGGATCGAGTGCGCCGGTATGTCCACCCTTTTCAGCCCGAAATAAACCACGTACACGTTGTAGGGCTGAGTTTGAACTGATACCTAAAGGTTTATTGAGCAGGAACACACCACTGACATGGCGTCGAGCAATTTTGGGAGATTTAGCAGACATACACAAAATTCGTGAAGGATTTAGGTCGCTATCTTAGCAAATCCATAGGTCAGTTTTTACAAAATTCCATTTGGTTTTTCATACAGCTATGGCAAATTACTTTGACATTAGAAAAATAAACCAAAGATTTCAAAGGATTTGAAATGCAATACACGCGTAAAACATGGATTGGTCTTTCTCTTGCTGTGATTGTGCTATTGATCATCGCTTTGATTTTTTGGCTGAAACCCCAAGATGCTCAAACTCAAGATGTCGAACAGACACGTGATGTCAATGTCGCAGATGCAGGCGCAAGCCCCGCTTCACAAGCGCTCAGCACGCAAAATGGGATGCCCTTTGCCAGTCCCAGTCAGCAAGATGTGCAAATCAATTGCCAGCTAAAAATGGATGCCTCTAATCGTCTGATCGTAAATGAAGGGACCAAAAACTGCTTTGAGTTTTTCATTACCCAATATGGTGAGAAAACCATTGAACAGATTAAAACGGACTTTGTGAACTATGCCAAAGCCAGCTATCAAGAGCCTTTGCTTGGACAACTGACCGATCTGTGGACACGTTATATCCAATACCGTGAACAATTGGGCAGCCTTGAAGCCCCAAATATCGACAAAGAACAAGCCGGCTATTACAAAGCGATTTTTAGCAACATGAAGAACCTACGCAAAAAGTTCTTTTCCAACTATGAAATTGAAGGCTTGTTTGGCATTGAAGACATCTATAACGATTACACCCTTGCCCGTATGGCGGTGTTAGATGACAAGAGTTTAACTGCAACGGAAAAGGCCAAAAAACTCAAAGAACTGTTTGAACAATTGCCTGAAGATTGGAAAGAAAATCTCAAACAACTGTCGCAACTTGAAGACTTACGCAAATTGACCGCTGAAATTAAAGCTCGTGGCGGTAGCCCTGAAGAACTGCGACAAATGCGCACGCAATTGGTGGGCGCAGAAGCCACACAACGCTTGGAAAGCTTGGATACTGAACGCAGCAACTTTAAAAGCAATGTCAGCAATTACCTCAATGAACGAGACAGTATTATAAAAAGCAATATGAGTGATGCTGCCAAAGAAGCAGCTATTCAACAGTTAAGGTCAAAAACCTTTAGCAATCCTCAAGAACAATTACGACTTCAAACCTTCGAAAGCCTACATGATCAAGGAGGAAAATTACCTTTTGCTGATTAGTTGGAAGTTGAGATATTGATCAGTCATTGTGTACTGCACAGATAGATTAAAAACGACTGATCGAAAAACAGCTCAAAACATTGTTTAACAAGGGCTCAACTAGCTGACCACAGCTTAAAATAAAGTATAAATGACATTAAAATTCAGGCTCTGATCATACTCAATTGAAGTCTAGTATGATCAGAGTTTGAAAACTTAAACTGTTCAAAATGGATTGAACAGCACACCCAAAAGGAAAATAAAAAATGAAATTAAAAACAATAATCACCAGTTTAATCTGCGTAGCCGGTATCAGTACGACCCATGCCAGTGGCTTACAAAGCGTGACGGTCAACAAACCCAATTCAGACTATGCAAAAACCAAATACCCGATTGTGTTTAATCATGGCATGTTCGGTTTTACCCGCTTAGGCACAACCAGTCTCGGGGTCGATTATTTTTATCAAGTGTTGCCTGATTTAGCGCGTAATGGTGCAACCGTCTATGCTACCCAAGTCTCACCTTTAGAAAGCACCGAATTACGTGGTGAACAGTTACTGCAACAAGTCGATGAAGTGTTGGCATTGACGGGGGCTGAAAAGGTCAATTTGATTGGTCATAGCCATGGTGGTCCGACTATTCGTTATATTGAAATTGTGGCACCTGAAAAAGTGGCCTCTCTCACCGCGGTTGCAGGAACCTTCAAAGGCTCTAAAGTGGCCGATGATCTATTGGGCAATGCCCCACTCAAAGCCATGTTAACGGTTTTGGGGCAATACATTATCGCCCCCTTAGAAACCTTACTTGAAGGTAATCCGAGCCTACCCAATAATCTCAACCGTTCTTTAATCAGTTTGAGTGAAAAAGGTTCTGCTGAATTTAATGCTAAATACCCAAGCGCTGCCATTCCAAATGATTGCGGTCATGGTCAAAACCTCACCAGTAATGGGGTATATCATTATTCTTGGACAGGCGTAGCTCAAGCCACCAATGTGCTCGATGCGGTCGATTTAGCCATTTCTCAACTCGCTCCATTGTCCTATAAAAACAAAGACAATGACGGTTTAGTCAGTCGTTGTAATGCCCATTTTGGTCAAGTGATTCGTGATGATTACAAGCAAACCCATCTGGATGAAATCAATCAATTACTCAGTTTACGCAGTGTATTTGCACCTGATCCGGTGTCTTTATACCGTCAACAAGCGAATCGGTTAAAGTTACAAGGCCTATAATTTCGATTTATTTTTCGCCGTTCTTTATTTTTCTACGTTCTTTATGCCCACAGCGCCATAATGAACGTGCTTTCCTACATGATTAGGCCATACGTTTCATCTGGTATTGATTGTTTTTCAATCACTACAATGCTTAATTAGATGCACAATAAAAATCATGCTGCAAAAGGATTGCTTATGAAAAATAAACTGATCATCTCTGCTCTACTCGCAACATCAGCACTGACTACCGTACAGGCCTCGAATGTCTCGCAAGTGACCGCAAAAGCCAGTAGCAGTTATGCCAAAACCAAATATCCGATTGTGTTTAACCACGGGATGTCCGGTTTTATTCGTATTGGTACGGATGACTTAGGCTTGGATTATTGGTATCAGATCCTCCCTGACTTGGCGCGTAATGGTGGCAATGTGTGGGCAACACGTGTCTCTCCATTTAACTCCACAGAAGTACGTGGCGAACAATTGGTACAACAAGTCGAAGAAATTTTGGCTGTGACTGGGGCTGAAAAAGTCAATCTCATTGGACATTCGCATGGTGGACCAACCATTCGTTATGCCACCGGTGTAATCCCCACTAAAGTTGCTTCAGCGACCTCTGTCGCGGGCCCAAATAAAGGCTCAGATGTGGCTGATTTAATTTTAAGAGTCGAAGGGACTTTTGCAGAAAATACTGTGGTATCGGCAGTGAACTTTCTCTCTAAATTTATTACCTTCGCCCAAGGCTTAGACCCCAATAGCTATCCGCATGATTCCTTGGCCAGTGGTAAAAGCTTAACCATTGCAGGTTCGAATCAGTTTAATGCCAAATTCCCAATGGGCATGCCAAGTACGGCTTGCGGTGAAGGGGCTTATCAACAAAATGGTATTCAGTTCTATTCGTTCACAGGTGTCGGTACAGCGACCAATCTACTTGATCCTGACGCTGCTTTAAAGCTGACCAGTTTACTGATCAACGGCGGTAAAGATAATGATGGTTTAGTGCCACGCTGTAGTGCCAAATTTGGCAAGACCATTCGTGATGACTATAACTGGAATCATTTGGATGAAGTCAATCAAGTGCTCGGCTTACGCCATGTCTTTGCACCCGATCCGGTTTCTGTCTATCGCCAACATGCCAATCGTTTAAAGCTACAAGGACTTTAAGGTTAAAGGAAACATGCTCTCTATGCGAAAGCATGTTTCCGACCAATAACAGCTGTTGTAGTCTCGACAATTAGCCTATTTTTCAACTTTTATTTTTTTATATCTATTTGATGTAAATAAATATTTACCCAAAAAGTAAACAAAATTATATGTAGCAGCCACTTTATGGCTATTTTTTAACCATTGTGCATCACTTCAAATTTACCTAAGTTATTCATTGCGCTAACCAATTGGACGGTTAAGCATTTTATACAGGGTAAAATAATGAAAAAAATGTTCATACTCGCAGGGCTCATCTCTGCCTTAGGAATGGGGAGCATGTCCACGCATGCCTCTCAAGCACAACAGATAAAATCCAATTTTGTTCAGTCTGATTATGCCAAAACTAAATATCCGATTGTGTTCGCACACGGCATGGTCGGTTTTATTCGTTTAGGCACTGAATCTTTAGGCATGGATTATTGGTATCAAATTTTGCCTGATTTGGCACGAAATGGTGCCAACACATGGGCTGCACGCATGTCCCCTTTCAATTCTGCTGAAATACGAGGGGAACAATATGTGCAACAATTACAAGAGATTATGGCCATTACTGGGGCAGACAAAGTCAACCTGATTGGACATAGTCACGGTGCGCATGCAGTACGTTATGCTGCGGGTGTCATTCCTGAACATATTGCATCAGTAATGACTGTTGCAGGTGCGAATAAAGGCACTGTAGTGGCATCTGACGCACTGAAAGTGGCCAATGCTACAGGCACCTCTGAATTATTGAATGTCCTGATCAGCAACTTTGGCAAAGTGATTATGTGGGCACAAGGCTTAAATGCAAATGCTTTTCCACATGATGCAATGGCAGCAGGCTTGAGTACTTCTGTCGAAGGGACCGCAGTATTTAATCAGAAATTCACCATTGGTTTACCAAAAACAGCGTGTGGTGAAGGTGCATATAAAGAAAATGGCATTTTACTGTACTCTATGACGGGCAATAAACCGCTGACCAATCCACTCGATCCCGGTGACTCAGTCATGGTACTTTTAGACAAATTATCTGCCTATAAAGCCGGGAAAAATGATGGCATTGTTCCTGTCTGTAGTGCACATTTTGGCAAGACCATTCGTGATGACTACCCATGGAATCATTTAGATGAGGTTAATCTACTCTTGGGGATTAAGGGAATCTTCGCTCCTGATCCGGTCGCAAGTTACCGCCAACATGCCAATCGTTTAAAGCTCCAAGGTCTATAAATCAAAATTTAGACATAAAAAAATGCGCCTAAAGGCGCATTTTTTAACTCGTGATAAAACTTAACTTTAAAATTAAGCTTTAACTTTACGAGCTGGTAATTTTTCGCGGATACGCGCAGCTTTACCAGACAATTCACGTAGGTAGTAAAGTTTAGCACGACGAACGTCACCACGACGTTTAACTTCGATTTTAGCAACGATTGGAGAGTGAGTTTGGAAAACACGCTCAACACCAACACCGCTCGAAATTTTACGTACTGTGAACGCAGAGTTCAAACCACGGTTTTTGATTGCGATTACAACGCCTTCAAAAGCCTGAAGACGTTCGCGATCGCCCTCTTTAACTTTTACAGATACAACAACTGTATCACCTGGTGCAAAAGCTGGGATGTCTTGTTTAAGCTGAGCATTTTCTACAGCTTGTACTAAAGGATGCTTACCGCTCATGGGGTATCTCCGATTAGTGCGGTTCAGAAGAGGTCTGATCTCCGCGGGGTATAGAGGCTAAAGCGCATGTTACCCATTTAACTTTCTCTTTATGCTTGACCACTTCAATGCATAAAGAGCCTATTTAAAGTCTCTAAATGATTAGAAACTTGAATCTTTTAGCCATTTTTTTTGCTGCTTGGTCAGTTCGACTTGTTCCACCAACTCTGGGCGGCGCTCAAGTGTACGCTGATAGCGTTGCAAAAACCGCCATTTTTCAATATTGGCATGATGCCCTGATTTTAACACTTCAGGCACATCCAACCCTTGAAAATGATCAGGCTTGGTATATTGCGGGCAATCTAAAAGACCATCCACAAAAGAGTCTTGCACATGTGATTGCTCATCAGACATTGCACCCGGAAGTCTCCGAATAATACTGTCCAATAAAACCATCGCAGGAAGTTCACCACCCGACAATACGTAATCCCCTATGGACCATTCCTGATCAACATATTTTTGGATCAAACGCTCATCGACACCCTCATAACGTCCACACAGTACAATCAATCCATCATATTCAACAAACTGTTTTACTGCAGGTTCATTTAAGGTTTTACCTTGCGGTGACATATACACCACAGGTACGTTGATACATCCCGCTTGCGTTGCAAGCTGTTTGGCATGTTCGATTGCTTGAGACAACGGCTCAGCCATCATGACCATACCCGGACCACCCCCAAATGGACGTTCATCCACTCGTTTATAGTTGCCCGTTGCAAAATCACGAGGATTAATACAAGTGACTTGTATCAAATTCGCTTTTGCTGCACGCCCGCTAATACCGTAGGCTGTAATCGCTTCAAACATTTCAGGAAAAAGCGTAATGACTGCAAAAAACATCGCAGACTCCTCTATTTTCCTGCTGCGTCTAAATCTCTTTTGAGTTTAGTAATCTACGCCCCAATTCACGTAAATACGACCAGCTTCAAGATCAACACGCTGTACCACATCTTTATGCCATGGAATCATACGCTCTTCGGCATCAACGCTATCCGGTGTTGCGTGAACCACCATCACATCGTTTGCGCCGGTCTCAAACATTTCATGGATTTTACCGAGATTTACTTCTTGTTCAGCATCATCCAAACCTAACACGGTTAAGCCTTTCAAATCTGACCAGTAAAACTCATCCATACCTGCTTTCGGAAGTTGCGTTTTTGAAATCCATACATCTGTTCCAACCAAGCCATCTGCTGCAGTGCGATCACTCACACCTTTAAGCGAAACAACCAAGCCTTTACCGTGCGGTTTCCAACGTTTTACATCGACACTTTGCCAACCGTCTTTGGTTTCAATATACCAAGGAAGATAGTCAAAGATGTTGCTCATAGGTTCTGTATTGGAATAGATCCAGAGCCACCCATTTAATCCATAGGCTGAACGTAACTGTCCAATCTGAATACGATCTTCGGGAACATTCTGTACTGGTGTCATGGGCTTCTACTACTTAATTTGTAAAAATTACGCAGCAGCTGCAGCTTTCTTAGCTTGAGCAGCTAAAGAAGCAACACGTTCAGACGGTTGAGCGCCTTGAGCAACCCAATGAGCAAAACGGTCAGCATCTAAACGAAGTTTTTCTGCTTTACCTTGAGCTGTAGGGTTAAAGAAACCAATACGTTCGATGAAACGACCGTCACGCGCATTGCGGCTATCAGTAACGATTACTTGATAGAAAGGACGTTTTTTAGCACCACCGCGTGCTAGACGAATTACAACCATGATAGAACCTTATAGTTTTTACGGATTATTCACGCACCGACCACCGGCACATTTCAAACCCCTTTCATAGAGGGCGATATTTTACGTTATCTTGCGTTTGAAAGAAAGATTAAATTTTGGTTATCCACAATTTTGAATTTAGCTTATCGGCCATCCCAATTGGATGTAAAACTCAATTCACAAGCTGTTGTTGATGCAATCCAACATTTTCGACCCTCACTATCAAGTTTGACTACACCGCGTTTTGCTTGCAATGGCGTCGCTGTTAGAGTCCAACTTTGACCTGATGCATCTAGGTCAAGTGCAATTGTATATTTTGCTTTACCCGATAGTGGATAGATTTGTTGCAATGAGCCATTATCCAAACTTGCATCATTGAAGCTATGTTTCATCAATGCATAACGTTGTAAATTTTGTGCAATTTGCATCAGTTCAGTTTGTACATCTACACGCTCTGTTCGAACTATATAGCTTTGGTAACTTGGATATGAGATAGCAGCAAGAACACCAATAATGGCAACCACGATCATCAATTCAATCAGCGTAAAAGCGTTTTCTTTCATTACCAGACTTCACTCAAATCATTGTCTCCACACTGTGCTTGTCCACTAATAACATCAGCGATTACACCTGATACTTTGCTCATACAACGTATATCTTGACTGGTCAGACCCAAATCATAATTTTTGGGTTGTTTCGGCAAATCTTTCTCAGTCGTTCGTAATACCGTCATGCCCCAAGATAAGCCAGTAACGTTAGGATTAGCTGTTGCGTAATCAGTATTGTCACCCCCCTGTTTTAAAGGTTGTTTGGTATCGAAATCAAAGAGTGATAATACAAATTTCGCATTTTCTGCTGTACTGCCGACCGGAATCAGCATTTGCCCTGTTTGCACGACATAACTGGGATATAAGTAACTTGGATCAAAGTTTTTATAACTAAAATTTTTGCCCTTAAAACGCTCTAACTCTGCTGCAATCCTTAAGGCTTCTTGCTTCGCAGTACTGAGATCTTTTCTCTCCATATAATTCATATAATTTGGAATTGCGATGGCTGCTAAAATCGCAACCATAACTATAGTAACCATCAGTTCTACGAGCGTAAATCCTATATTTCTGTTCATAACAACCCTATTGAGATTCATACCAACGAAGCTGTTTTAAGCTGACTTTATTATTAAAAATCTGACACTGTGGCAAATTTTTATTTTCAGGTTTCATACAATCCGACCCAGTGGCATCATCCCGATTAACAACCAAGCCGACTGTATTGTTTGCATTATTATAGCCTTGACCAAAGCCGGTTCCTAAAATACCTGCACCTAGTTTTACTGAGTAAGGCTTAGTGATCGTTGAAGGATAAAAATCACACTTTCCAGATGGTAAACAGAATTGATAAAGATGAGAGTCGCCTGTTACACCAGCACCACATGATCCGCCAATACCTGCTCCATCCTTATCAAAAACATTGACGTAGAGCATATTATCGAGCGCGTATAATTCATTCATCCCCTTATAACGCCCGGCAATGTCAGAATAATGATATTTCCATCCTCCGTTGTATTGACCGTTACTATTTTTACGAGAGATGCCTGTACTTAACACTAACGAGTCTAAAGTCACATTCTGTGTAATTAAAGTATTGCTATTAAGCAAATCAGCACGGGTCACATCATTATCAAATACGACAAAAACACCGTCATTGGCACTATTGGCGTGATCAACCAATGGTGAACTACGATTACCTGAACTAAATGCGGCAACAACAAAATAGTCTCCATCCTCTTTATGGACTGAAATACTTGGCATTTCATAAAAACGAGGACTAGTTCCAACATCTCGGTGCTGACTAAAAAGAAGCACTACTCTTTTTGCAAAGTTTTTAGCATCTTGTTGGCTATTGTCTAAATCTACTCGAAATGCTTGACCACCCAAGTCACCGAAATACAAATGATCGACTAGACCATCTGCATCTCGATCTATGGCATTGATTTGAGTGACTACACTATATTTTAAATCGTTGTGAAGAGTTTGTTGGTCTGCTCCTGTCGCAGCAGTCGAACTTGCCCACCACAGTAATTCGCCATTTTCAGCATCGAACATATACACCCCATTGCCTTTTGAGGTATTTGGGTTATTCAGTGCTTGTTCATATGCAGTGTCATAGCCACCTCCAACAAACATGACCAATTTTTTCTCACCTTTCCATTTAACATAAGCAAGAGTCGGTTTTGACCAACTTTGCCCCATTTGCTGTAAGGCTAAAGATGCATCTTGAGCATCCGGGTCGATATGAAATTTTAGACTCGGTTTTTCAATATCAGACAGGTCTAATGCGTAATAACTACGCCCCCCCATGCGTAAACCGCCGTAGACCCATTGTAGTCCTTTGACATTGAGACTATCACTATCATCGGTTTTTTTACGCTCTGCATCGTGCACGGTCAGCGTTCCATCAGCTTTTGAAACGTATTGAGTAAATGCAGTCCATGGCCCATCAATCCCATAAAATAAATGTTCCTTACCGCCATTGCTCAGATTTTCAGCGATAAATGCTTCCTTTTGCTTTTCCATCATTTCATGGGGAACAAAAGCAAAGACTTCCTCACCATGACCATTTAAAACATGCAAGACACCCTGAGTACTGCCAAACATTAAATAGTCTTTACGAGCATTCGTGCTTATCTCTCCATGAGCGTATTCAATTTTTCCTTCTTGGGTAAGCAACAATGGCGTAGAGTGCATCACACTACCTATTTGACGTAATTCACTTTTTCTCAATAAATCTTGCAGACTTAATGCGGTATCTTCGATATCAACTTTATAACCAAGCAGGTTTAACCAGTAGTTTTTTGCTGGATCATTAGCATAGTCAGCCTGATCATTGACACCAAATAGACTCAATAAATTTACTTCTGCTAAGCTATTTTTTTCATTCACAACACCCGCAGCATCTATGACTCTATTGGTTAAAATTCTACGCTTTGAAGTTTGAGCTAAGCTGGTGCCCAATTTGAGTTGTTGTAGGGCGCCACCGCTCCATAGACCCTCTATATTTTGATTGATTGCTCCAGTTGAGGTGATTAAAGATGTAAATTTAATGTTGCCTTCACCATCTTTAGCTGTTATTCGACCTAATTCGCCATTATAAATATCGTATTTATTTAAATTACCCACCCACAGTTGATATTTTTCTTGTGGCTTCGGTGTGAATGAAGAATAGTATCCATAGGGCTGTAGTTGAACAGGATTTAAACTATCTACAGGAATAGAGGGAGACCCGGTTGCAACAGGATCAATCGTAACTTCGGTCTTTTTTACGAAATCAATGATACTTTTTTTAATATCTTCTGAATTTTCTGCATAATAGAATCCGCCATCACCGTATTCAGAGCTTCCCCATAGACATGCATTTTTAGCATCTAGATTAGGCGCTGAATCACAATTAAAGGTGCCATCAGCATTCTTTGACATACCTGCAAATGACGATCCAAAACCGACTACTGCAGTTTTGATATTCATATCCATTTGATTTTTTTGTGTATCATTGCTACTGGTTCGATTACGCATTTTTTTTGCATATTCACCAATATATTCCCACCCCCCAGTCTCTCCAGCAAATAAACCTGATTGTAGGGTTGGGGACACCAATACTCCAGTTCCTGAAGGTTTACCTAAAAATTGATAATTGGTACCTAAAGTTTGATTCATAATGGTTTTAGCCATGTCATCTTTGGTGGAATTGGGTGCACCATCCGTTAAAAAGTAGATGCCATTACCATCACAAACATTTGTTGAGCCGCCAGCCCTATAGACTGCACCATTCTTAATATCGGTTGAGTTAGAGAAAGCAAATCCACCAATTAAACTATCTATCGTTCCACTCACCAAAAATGGATTGGTTCGATAAGATACAATGCCAATTGTACCGCCAGCATATCCTGTCCAAACAGTGCCTACGATTGGCTCAATATCTAAGGGTTCATTTGCCACTCTCATCCACCCCCCATAGCGCCAACCCAAAGGTAGTTTGCTGAAGGTCTCCCAACCTGACTCCATATTACCCACTTCGCTTTTGAAGGCATTTTGAGTATAAACCTGCAACCACCCTCCTTTACCATCAGGCTTGTACACTTTCCCTGATATCGTTCCGGTAGTTACCGTCTTATTAGCACTATCATATGCAGGCCAATTATTTACACATTGCTTTACCGTTGCACCCAATGTTGTGGTATTCGTGTTCCCTACTTCAACACAGTTAAAATAGACTTGTGATGTTCCATTTTGCATCACCATATAGCCATCATAAATGGTTGAAACTTTGCCAGTATTTGTACCAGCATTGCCTGTCCCAGCACCCATCATGTAGGCACCCGCTTCTGCATATGCGTGTGCAGTGGGTGTACCACTGGATGCTTTCGTTACATTTGGATAGTTACTACTTGATAACTTCAGATTAGCATTTGGTGTGCCATCCTCATTTGTTGTTGTGTCAAGTGATTTTATAAGCGCAATTTCTTGAGCAATTTTGATACGTTGATTGTTATCTAGAGGCTTATTGGCGACCAAAATTCGACCAGAATGTCCATCGGTTAATCGATTAGAAGCAGTACCAATAGTCAATTCAGTTTTTGAAGAAAACTGGCCCAATCCCATAATGACATTATCGTCTAACTCATTACTGGCCAGTAATGGCAGGATTGCATCTTTTAAACGTGAAAGACGATCATATTGCGTAATACCATCCTTAGTACAACCACGAACATAATATGGAATTACAGTCGTACCAATCGTGACCGTCTTTTTAATGGCTGTATGATTGGTGTTCGGTGCTTTTAAATTATAAGCCCATTCATATATTTTATACGTTGCAGATCCACTGGTTTTCTCATCGACCTCTACACGTCCGCACAGCGACTTATCAACATCGCCCGGGCTACCATATAAATTATTTTTGGGCAGAACCAAAGAGCTAATTCCCATACTTCCTGAAGTATCAAGCATAAGCAGGATAGAAGTTTTACCTTTTTGAGCATCTTTATAGATTTCAATATCACTGGCAAAGGCCAACATACTACCGCATAAACCCAAAGTCATTAGTGCGGATACAGTTGCTGAAAGTACTTTTTTATTCAAAGTTTTCATAATAAGTATTTTGATTCCTGTATAACTAAGACACTAATTCTGGTTTTCCACCCACCACATAATCTGCATGTTGTGTGTTATATGGAATACTCAGATTCGAAAAGCATACTGATACTTCAGAAGATAATTTTTTAAAACATTGCTCTATTTCAGCTGTTGAAACATGTGCGAAACTAGGAAGTGTGGATATGACAGTCACACTGATATGATTCGATACCACAGGCAAATTACTTTGACCAAGACTAGTACCTGAGGCAAAGTGTGAAAAAGGCACTGCGCTCTCTAAATTTTTCTTGATATACACTTGAGAAATAATCGCAGAGCGTCCAGTTGAAAATTGATTTGCCTTGCAAAACCCATCCAAGCCAATCTTAGAAATGTCTCCAGAATGAGAAATTGCACTGGCTTTACTCATGGAGAAAAAATTATTTTCAGAAGCCCGATAACAAAACACCAATTCATCTGTCGCATGATCCGCGGCATTAAAATAGCTGAACATGCCATCCTGTGCGAGTTGCCTTGAAATTTGATTTGGATCTTCGATATTAAATAGAGCTGCATTACTATTTTCTAAGAGTAAGATTTGAATCTGACTATTGGTGGCTAACCTTAATCCTAAAATCCCTGAGCGAACCGCCATTGTTCCAACTAACACGATGAGTAGAAGAATAATCAAGGTGACAATCAGTGTAGAACCTCTTTGTTCAATCATGAGATTGCTCCCAATGTATTTCTTAACCCCACCGCCTGACTAATCACCTGTCTTAATTGAGAAACTGAAGTCTTCATTAAATCTAATTCAATCTCAGATCCAGCCAATTGAAAAGAGACCTGCTTATTTAACTGCGCTTCTGGGGAGGCTAATGCAGAATGTGCTCTTGCTAGAAGACCGACTTCGATTGAAATCACGTTATAAAATTCAGAAGAGTGCTTAATGCTGTCCGGCATCAGTTTTATATATTGATCAATGCTCATGTAGCTCAAGTTTTTATTGGGCGCTTGTACCCCAAGTTGAATACGAAATGCATCAATGTCTCGCATCAATACTTGAGCATTTTCTCCCAAACCTTGAATCTGAGTATCATCATTGCTGTAGTAGCCATAATCACAATAAAGAGCATAACGTTTGTCCGTATTTTTTTGGATTTCAACCGTTGTTTGAGGCAGTGCCTGTAGAAAATAACGCTGCACAATAATCGGTTTTAAGGCTGATGATTGTGTATCTTCATTATTGGTTCTTTTAATTTCAAACTTAATTTCATTGCCTTCGCAGTTATAAATACCTGATTTGGTCACAATAGAACCTGCTTGACTAGCTTGCTCATCAGACGATTTGTCTAGCGTTTCCTCAACGCGATATTGCGGCATAAATTGGATAGTAATTTGGTCACTTTTGGACTGGGTTACATCTTCATCTTTGGCTTGTTTAGAGAGTAAATTGACATCTGTGCCACTTAAACGAGCAGGTAAATTATTTAAATTAAAAATAATACCAGAGCCAGTGTCTTTATTATTCACTCTTTGTTCTGTCGGCACATTTAAGTTAGCATGCCTGAGATCATGGGTAAGTTGCGACAACCCAAAATTGGCATTTTGCTGCACCTCACCAACACCGATTTGCACCCCCATAGAGCGTTGTGCATTTAGAAATACGGCAGTCCCTGCTGCAACAATAATCAATCCCAAGACCATAGCGATCATGAGTTCAATCAAAGTAAATCCAGACTGCGGTTTATTCATAATTGTAAGTCTCTACAATAATACATTGTGCTTTAGGCGCATACGCCGTCCCCTTAGTACAATCACGATCAGACTCATTATTTGTAGCCGTGGTAGTTCCCCAAGCAACATAAACACACTGACGTTTTAAAATCGCGCCTGGACAATCCAAAATCTTTATAGACATACCTAAGTCAATTGCACGTCGATTGACTTGATCAAAATCATACGTCGCCATTTGCTCAGCATTACAAAATACATTCAAACAAGACTCGACCTGTTTTTGAGTTTTTCCATAAAATTTAAAACCATCCCGATTCATTCGCATACGTTCAGATAAATCATGCGCCAAATTGGTGGCCAAGACTATTTGACTTGCTTCTGCACTCGAGGAAATTGCTCGCATCTGAAGTGCAATAAAACCGATTACCCCTATTGCCAACAAAATCAAGGAAACCAAAACTTCAATCAAACCTACACCTTGTTGATATTTAGTCATAGTTCAATCCTCAACTGAATTCTGGGCATGAACTACGCGATCGATCGTAATCAATAGCCCCATTTTTATTCACCACAATGACTGCTTTGTAGGAGGTGTCACTTTTATGTTGGATCACAAAACATTGTGAACTTTCAACTAAAGCACCGAACATATTGAAAGTGATTGTTTGAATAGGGATACTGTCCCACTCGGTATGTTTACCGAGTTGAGCTAAATGATGTATAGATTGCCCATTGAAACTAACTTGGTAGTTTTTCCTGAGCAGAATTGCTTCCGAACGGTATCCAATAAGGGATTCAACAATAGCTCTAGCATCGCTCGCAAGCTGCTGTTTTCTGATCAATTTGACCATAGAAGGGGTAACAATCGTGGTGAGTATGACGATAACACTAATCGTTACGATTAACTCTATTAGCGTAAAACCTTGAGCTCTATTCATTAAAAAAAATATAATCAATAACCGGCATGCAATATATTCATGAAAAAATTAAAATAAATAAAAAAACGATGAGTGGTAATATTTAAGGGTTAAAACAGAATAATCGCATAAAAAATAATCTCAATATTTTTATATCATTGATTAATCTTATAAGTAAATATGCAAAAGCAATCAATAAACATACTCAACCACACTGGTTTATAAAATAAATAAATCAGAATATATTTAAAAAATAGACCTCTTGCGAAAGTAAAAACTATCCTCATATAAATGTCATGAGATATCAGAAATTAAACCATTTTTCAGATTCTGAATTCAAACGCTTGGTTGGCGTACCTCGGCAAGTTTTTACTGAAATGGTCGAGGTGTTAGCAAAAGCAGAATCACTTAAAAAGAAATCAGGGCGTCCTCATACATTAGCGCTTGAGGATCAATTGTTGTTAACGCTCAATTACTTAAGAAACTACAACACTCAGCTAGAATTGGCGGCGCATTATCATATTGCTGAGAGTAACGTGAATCGAACCATTAAAAAGGTTGAGGATGCGTTGATGAAATCAAGGCGTTTTACGCTTCCGAAACGATCTATCACCACAGCAGATGAACACTTTAATTGGGTTATTATTGATGCAACAGAATGTTCAATAGAACGTCCCCAAAAAAAATCAGAGTAAGTTTTACAGTGGTAAAAAGAAGAAACATACGCTCAAAGCGCAAGTGATCTATCATCCAAAGAGCAAACAAATCATAGGTCTAGATCTATCGAGTGGTAGTCAACATGACATTAAATTGGCAAGAAAAACGATTGCAAAATTCAAGCATTGTGAATATGTGATTACTGATTTAGGGTATCATGGACTAGAGGAGCGTGGATTTAAGCTATTGACTCCTATTAAGAAAAAGAAGAATTATGCCTTATCTGATATTGAGAAAAAGTACAATAAAATCATTGGAGAAATACGAATTGTGATTGAACACATCAATCGTCAATTAAAAACATTTAGAATATTAAGTGAACGCTATCGAAATAGACGGAAAAGATTCGGTTTACGCATTAACTTAATAGCTGCACTGGCAAACCGGATAAACTTGCAATAACGACTTTCGCAAGAGGTCTATTTAAAAAATATAAGCTTATTTTGATTATATTAAAAATAAACTTTGATCAAATAACATGCTTGATGTATTTTTTTATACAGGGTGAACTATTTTAACTTAAGAAAAAAAATATAATTTAACCCGAATCGCGGATAAAAAATTAACTTGCAAAATAAGAGGACTAGAGCCATCAGTTGAGTTACCACACAAAACTTAAAACTCTAATCCCGATGTTTAATAGTATAGCTAAATAAAAAACATAAGCTACATCATTTTAAAGACGATATCTAAAACTTCCTGAAGGGTTTTATTATTCTGAGTAATCGTGTGTCTGAGTTCACTTTTTAACCTGAATCGCGGATAAGAAATTAACTTGAAAAATAGAAGGGCTAGAGCCATCAGTTGAGTTACCACACAAAACTCACAACTCTAGTCCCGATGTTTAATAGTACCGAATTATTCTGCTTAATTGATGATTTCTTTCTCAAATTTGAAGCAACCTATTGGAATTTTCTTAAGCAAAGTAATCGTTCCTTAAGAATCAGAACTGCTCATTTAACCATTTCAGAAATCTGTTTTATCGCTATTTGGTATAAATGTTCTCATTTCAATAATTTCAAAGCATTTTTCATTTGGTTAAAAGAAGATAAAAACCATTTATTTAAGTATTTGCCTTGCTATCAAAGGATGATTCATCTGATCAATATGCACCAATTGGCTCTACACGCTTTACATGTAGTGCTGATGAAAGACCAAGGTACACAATATTTATGGATTGATTCAACGACTTTGCCAGTTTGTAAAAATCAACGTATTCAACGCCATAAATCTTTAGCTAAAATTGCATCTCGTGGTAAAAGTTCAATGGGCTGGTTTTATGGCTGTAAATTGCACATTGCAATGAACCAATTTGGGGAAATTGCTTGTTCTGCTTTATCCAGTGGACATGTTGCTGACATAAAAATGGTTGAGAGACTCGTTAAAGAGATGGAAGCAAAGTTATATGGAGATCGTGGCTATATAGCTAAGTATAAAATATAAGCTACATCATCTTAAATGCAATATCCAAAGCGTCGGGAAGTGTTTGATTGCTAAGGGCAACCATATGTCTGACTTTGCTTTTTAGGACAGACCATGCTCTCTCAATAGGATTTAGATCAGGACTATATGCCGGTAGATAAACAATTCTTATCTGATATCGTGCTGCCAAGTCATCAATTACTCGACCTTTATGAATGGATGTATTATCTAGAATCAGCAAATAACTCTTAGTCTGATCATCCTTTTGCTTTAAATCCTGCAACAAATATTCCAACCAACAGACAAAAATATTCCGATCACACGAACCGTGAAAAACTAAAGGTTGAGTAAACTTGAATGGTGCATTTGATCTGACCGCACTGATCATACTGAGTCTCGTGCCATGCCCACCTGACTTAAATGCATGACAACGTTGACCTTTTGGAGACCAACCGTATTCTGCGGTTTCATTGGTATTGATGCCTGATTCATCGATATAAAGAATGTGATCTTCACCATATTGCTGCTTCCACTGAGGCAAACACCATTCAAATACAGCACGGCTTAACTTGCAGGCTTGTTTGTAGAGAAAACTCTTTTTTTACGCGTCCAACCCATCTTATTTAGAGCTTTTAAAATGACATGATAGCCAACGCTATAACCGAATTTCTGTTCAAACAAAGGAATAAGATCTTTAGCTTGGGTAAATGGCGTTGTTTTTACAAATGCATCAAAAGCTTGCAGGTCCAGAATCTTTGAGGGACGTCCTACATTTGGAGACTTAGGTTGTTTGAGTTGACCAGTCTGCTGTTCGATCAGGATCCAATCATCGAGCGTGGTTCTGGCAATATTAAATATTTCGCACGTCTTCGATTTATGCTTTGACTCTTTATAAAACTGCATGGCTTTTTCGCGTAAATCGACAGAATATGTTTTTGGCATGATCTTAAAGATTAGAGTTTTTTCTATTGTAGCTCATCTTAAGTTTTTAGCTATATTAGTCAAGAACTGAAGATTAGATTAAAAGAGCAAGGCATTGATTTAATTACCTATCATCGAAAAAATATGCAGGCTATACAACTTTCTGAGTCAGATAAATATCACTTAAAACAGCGCAATAAGATAGAGACTTTATTCAGTTTATTGAAAGGTCAGTACAATTTAGTGACAAGCAAAGCACGTAGTGTTCATGGATTTCTAGGAGGGATTTACGCGTCCTTGTGTGCATATCAACTGATCCATAAAAATAAGCCAACAATTCAAATTATGGAGTCATCGGCTTAAACAGGATTCGGGTTAAAATAAAAAATTTCCCTCTAAAACGATCAATGAAACATTCCATGAATAGCCACCAAAATTCTAGACACACATAACCATCTTTTGATGGGCCTTTTCATAATCTAATGGAGAACGCTGACCATTGGAACCATGCCTGCGTTTTGAATTGTAGAACATCTCAATATATTCAAAGATATCAGACCTAGCCTCAGTTCTTGATGCATATATTTTCTTTTTGATCCTCTCTCGTTTTAACAGTTGAAAAAAGCTCTCGGCAACAGCATTGTCATGGCAATTTCCTCGTCTACTCATACTACTTTCAAGATTATGATGCTTGAGAAATGTCTGCCATTCATGACTGGTGTATTGGCTGCCTTAGTCAGAATGGATCAGCACTTTGTTCTTTGGATTCCTTCGCCACAAAGCCATCAGTAGTGCATCTAAAACTAGATCTGTTGTGATTCTAGATTTCATTGACCAGCCAACAACAAGACGTGAAAACAAGTCAATCACAACTGCAAGATATAACTATCCTTCATGAGTACGGACATAAGTGATGTCAGTCACCCACAGTTGATTGGGATGAGTTGGGTTAAACTGTCGGTCTAAAGTGTTTGCGGCAATGACAGATGGCGTACCAGCATGAGCTCTAGGTTTACGATAGCCACGCTGCGATTTAAGACCATTCGCCTTCATGAGTCGATGTACTCGATTAATCCCACAACTTTCGCCAACATCTTTCAAATCACAGTGAATCTTGCGATAGCCGTAAACTCCACCAGATTCCAGCCAGAATTGTTTAATCAATCCTGAAAGCTGTTGCCGTTTCTTGGCAGTTTTACTGGTAGGTTGCTTTAGCCATGCATAGTAACCACTGTGATGAACATCCAGAGCTGAACATAAACGACGGACAGGCCATATGTTCTGATTGTCCTGAATAAAGGCGTACCTCATTTGGACTGGCTTGCGAAGTACACCGCGGCCTTTTTTAGAATATCCCTTTCTTCAGTGACCCTTTGCAGCTCTTTTTTTAATTTCGCTAATTCTGTCCTTGGATCACTAGATTCTATTGTTTTTGGTTGCTGTGGATCATAACGTTTAATCCAGGCATACAGACTATGAGTGGTGGTTCCTAAACGTGCAGCGTAAGCGTCCGCTGAGCCCCACTTTTCCTGACTCATTAATACCGCGATAGTGTCCACTAAAATTTAAGTGGACACCTATTTATGGATTTAAAGACAGTTATAGACACTGCACCAACGCTAAAAAAGCCCCGTCGAACCTTCACGGCTGAATTTAAACATCAACTTATTCAGCAATGCCAGCAGCCAGATACATCGGTGGCTAAGGTCGCAATGCAACATCAGATCAATGCCAATCTGTTGCATAAATGGATTCGTCAGTCCAGATCAATGGTTCCATCATTAACAATCTCATCCATTCCACAGACCGACTTCCTTCCCGTCATTCTTCACCCGACGCCAGTCAAACAAGAAGCACCTCCGCCACCTGTGCCAGAGAAGAAAGCTACCGCTCATATCAGGATTCCATTACATGATGAACAAGGTTCCGTAAGGGATCAGATGATCGAAATCGAATGGCCGGTGGAGTCTGCAACTGAATTACTGCTTTTACTTCAGGGCTTGATCAAATGATCCGTATCGATGAAATCTGGTTGTCTACCCAGCCCATGGACATGCGTGCGGGTATGGATACGGCCATGGCGCAGATTATGAAAGCCTTTGGCTCAATCAAACCGCATTGCGCCTACCTGTTCTGTAATAAACGTGGTCATCGTATGAAAGTGCTGGTACATGATGGACTGGGCATCTGGCTGTGTGCCAGGCGGCTGGAACAGGGAAAATTCCACTGGGCTAAAGTTCACCAGGGTGAAAACGTAGCTCTCAGTCCAGAACAGTTACAGGCACTAATTCAGGGTTTGCCCTGGCAGCGCATTGGACGACAGCAAGTGGTAACAATGCTCTAAACTAGGCTGCTACATTCTGCTATTCTCCAAACGTTCTATTTCCTCTGCGTCATGACCTCAGGCATACTGCGGTCATGAAAATGCTGCCTGATTTAAGCCAACTCACCCATGAACAACTGCTGGAATTTACCCGGCAGTTGGCGATGCAGCATAAGTCTCTGGCACAATCAAATCAAGAATTAGAAAAATCAAACCAGCAATTGGATGCCAAAGTTCAGCATCTTTCTATTCTCAATCAAAAATACGAGCATGAACTGGCGCTGTTTAAAAATCATAAATTCGGCAGTAAAAACGAACATCTTACCGCAAAACAAATCCATCTATGGGACGAAGCGGTCGAAGAAGATATCGCAGCGCGTTGATCTAGAATTAGAACGATTAAATGCAGATAAAACCGATGCAGTGACACAGAAAGCCACAGTCAACAAACCTAAACGTCGACTGCTGCCAGATCATCTACACACCATCCGTATTGAGCATGAACCTGCATCAACCCAATGCAGTTGTGGCTGCCAGTTACGTCGTATCGGCGAAGATATCAGTGAAAAACTGCATTTCAGACCGGCACAGTTCTACAAGGAACAGCATGTCCGTGGCAAATGGGTCTGTGATCAGTGCGACACTCTGACTCAGCAAGCGATGCCTGCCTATGTGATTGATAAAGGCATTGCTTCACCTGAATTGCTCAGCCATGTGCTGGTATCGAAGTATGCCGATCATTTGCCGCTGTACCGTCAGCGCCTGATCTATCAGCGGGCGGGCATTGATCTGTCCAGATCTACTTTATCTGACTGGATTGGTCGCTGCGGTGTGGAACTGGAACCTCTGGCCAATGCCTTAAAACAGGTGGTGCTGCAACAGCGGGTGATCCATGCCGATGAAACGCCGGTCACCATCATGCGGATGGGTGATGATGAGAAAAAACCGAAGAAAGGTTATGTCTGGGCCTATGCCACTACACAGTACAATCCAGTTCAGGCAGTGATCTATGACTTTCAGGATAGTCGTTCAGGTCAGCATGCTGAAGCGTTCCTGAATGGCTGGCAGGGTCATCTGGTCTGTGATGATTACAGTGGTTATAAAGCACGCTTTAAATCAGGCCAGGTCATTGAGGTGGGCTGCATGGCACATGCACGTCGTAAATTCCATGAACTGTATGTGACCGGGAAAAGTCAGATCGCTGAACAGGCATTAGTGCTGATTCAGAAACTGTATGCCATAGAAGCAGAACTCAGGAAAAAGACCGATGGTACAGCAGAACATCGCCGCGAATACCGGCAACAGCATAGCCAAACGGTGATGCAACAACTGTATGAATGGCTCAGCCAACATTATCTGGCGGTGCCATCGAGTTCTCCAACTGCCAAGGCGATCAATTACAGCCTAAAACGTTGGCAGGCACTCTGCCGCTATCTGGATGATGGCAATTTGCCTATAGATAATAACTGGATTGAAAATCAGATGCGCCCCTGGGCGTTGGGACGTAAGAACTGGCTGTTTGCTGGCTCGCTGCGCAGCGGCCAACGAGCTGCCAATATCATGACTTTAATCCAGTCAGCAAAGCTGAATGGACTGGATCCGTATGCCTATTTAAGTGATGTGCTGAAAAGGCTGCCGACGCATAAAGTCACCCAAATAGAAGAATTACTGCCACACCGCTGGAAATCCGACCAAAATTAAAAAATAGGCATGGGATTCAGCGGACGCTTACCGTGCAGCAACTTCAGCCACACTATGACCTTTCTCAGTGAATTGTTTTACTGCTTCAATTTTGAATTCTTCAGGATATCGTTTACTGCTCATAAGCACCTCGTTAATTAGCCATTTTATCTAACTAAAGGGTGTCTACGAAATCGGTGGCTATTCACCACTAATGTTTAAATAGAGCCAAACTTAAAATTAGAACTACTTTGTTTTTAAATTAGAACAATTAATAGAGCTCTTTCATAAGTCATTTTTCACTCAGTTCCATGTTGTAGATTCCAGCAATTAAATTGAATCTTAAGCCTAGTCTTTTGCCTCGATTACGATATCGCTCAGCAAGGATTTTAAAGGTTTTCAAACTGCCAAATACATGCTCAATTCCAATTCTTCTTTTATTGATTTCTTGATTGTAAATTTTTAGCTCGGGATCTAGTTTGCAGTGCTTCTTTGCTTTTAGAGGCAATAAGCTATTCGGATATACTGCATAAATCCCTTGATAGCCTTTATCTGCAAGGATAAAGGCACCTGCCGGAATCTGATGCAAGTTTCGCTTGAAAAGTTCGAAATCATGTACAGCACCACGACTTGTGCATAAACTCAGAACTTGCTGAGTTCTATAATGAATGATGGCCTGTACTTTGAAAGTATGTGCCTTCTTCTTCCCACTATAGCTTTTCTTCTGTTTTTTTAGGTCTTTGTATTGGGATTTCTGTGGCATCTACGATTGAACCGTACCGGGTTTGTCGGAGACTTTTTATTTAAGTTAGGCCACCTGACCTAACGGGTTAATCTTATCATAGTAGATTACTTCAAAATCAAAAGGTGATACATAACCCAGTGCACTATGTACACGTTCTTTATTGAACCAATCTACCCAATTTAGTGTCGCAAGTTGTACATCCGCTAAACCTTGCCAATCTGCTTTTAAATATTCAATCACCTCTGTTTTGTATAAGCCATTCATCGTTTCAGCCAAAGCATTATCGTATGAATCACCGGTCGTACCGACTGATGCTCGTAAATTTGCTGCTTCTAAACGATTGGTATAACGAATGGAAAGATATTGCACGCCTCTGTCACTATGATGAATCACGTTCTTTGGCATGCCTCGATCATGCAATGCTTGCTCCAGTGCATCGAGCACCATGTCTGTATTCATACGTGTTGATACTTTCCATCCAACAATTGCTCGTGAGAACACATCAATAATAAAGGCGGTATAGACCCAGCCTGAATTTGTTTGAATATACGTGAAGTCAGCGACCCACAGCTGGTCAGGCTGATCAGCACTAAAATTGCGTTTCACCAAGTCATCTGCTCGTTTTTGATCATCCCGGCTACGGGTCGTTTGTTTATTCTTACCTCGCCAAACACCTTGTATACCTAGCTTTTGCATCAATCGAGCAACTGTACAGCGCGCAATAATATAGCCTTCACGTTTCAGTTTTTGCCAAACTTTACGTACACCATATCGACCTGAACTTTCCTTCCAAATTCGTTTAATTTGTTCAGCATGATGCAAGTCATGTAAATCTCGTTTCGCTCGATGTTCTGGATTGTCCGCGAGGTCTAAAGTTCGGTAATAGGTTGAAGGTGCGATAGGTAAAATTCTACAAATCGCCTCGACTCCGTACAGCTCTTTATTATTATGGATAAAATCCACCATTATTTGTGTGGGCGGTCGAGCTCCGCCTGGGCGAAAAAAGCGGCTGCTTTGCGTAGAATTTCATTGGCTCGTTGCAGTTCTTTATTTTCGCGTTCAAGTTGTTTAATGCGTTCTTGGTCTGAAAGCTGCTGTACTTTGATTGGATTCTGTTGATTCAAATACTTCTGATGCCAGGAACGTAGTGTTTCAGGAGTACAGCCAATCTTAGGTGCAATTGCTGTGATTGCAGCCCAAGTAGAAGGATAATCTTTTTCAGATTCAATCAATAATTGAACCGCTCTTTCTCTGATTTCAGGGGTATATTTTGGTTTTGTCATTGGGACATTCTCTCAAGAAAGTTGGTCTCCGACAAACCCGGTACGGTTCATGTTGAAAATATCAATAAAATGAATAAGAAGTAGATTTTACACTGATCGAATTATGCTTACACCATCATTCTTTGAAATGAGAACACGCCCTAGGCTTATTTATATGCATCCCGGCCATCACCCTAAAAGCTTTTCAAATGATTTATCAGAAACCCTATGTATAGCCAAACGCAAACTTAGAGCTACTTTTTTTAAATTAAAACATTTAATATCAGTGATTTAAGTGTTTTTAAATATAACCTAGAACTTTAATCTAGCTATATTAACTTGGCATCAAATCTCAGATGTTCAATAAAAAGCTGGCAATTTAATATCAACCAAAATGAAAAGATAAATGCCCTAATATCATTTCCCATCCCAGTTCGATGTGGCTGAAAGTGTGCAAGTCGTTTGAGCCTTAACCCAACATTTTTCGCCCTTATTATTTAATTTCAATACACCATTTCCCGCCTGAATCGTATTGGTCATCGGTATTGCCGTTAGAGTCCAACTATTTTGTGTTACATCAGACAATGTCACGCTGTATAGCGAATCTCCACTAGCAGGAATTTGAGTGGAATGACCAACATCTGATAACTCTATAGGAACCCGTGTTCCACCTAAATTTTTTAAAAAACTAAAATTAGCAATTTTATAACGTTGTAGTGTGCCTGAGAGCTCAACAAGCTCCGTTTGAGCTTCTACCCTTTTGGTTTTAACCACATATTGTTGATATGAGGGATAAGCAATCGCCGCCAAAATACCAATTACAGCCACCACAATCATCAATTCAATCAATGTAAATCCTTTTATTATTTTTACCATTGCTCAGCCCCAGCACAATCTAATGCAATTGTTGTTCCTTTCTTTTTACATTTTAAATCTTTGCTATTCATTACATAACTGTGTAATTGTGGGTCAGTTGCTACTGCTCTCATCACCCAACTGTGTCCTGTTGCAGTCGAATCTTTCAAGGAAACGGCGTTATTGTCACCATCATAGACGGATATCTCATATTTTATTTCCGTACCCGTTGCGCCTTTAGGCAATACAGTTTGATCGGTATTAATACTAAAGCCCAAATAGTTAAAGTTTCTTGACTTATGACGCTCGAGATTTGTCGCAATATCTTGCATCATTTGTCTTGCTGTGGCTTCGCTGTTCCTACGGATATAGGTTTGATAGCTCGGAATTGCAATCGCAGCTAAAATTGCAAGAATAACGACCACAACCATTAACTCAATCAGCGTAAAGCCTTTAGAAAATTCATTGTTATTTTTCATATCTAGACTCTACTTAAATGCTTGATACCAGCGTTGTGGGATTAAACACATTTTTGAATCTACTTTGCCTGTTACACCTGTTTTATGGGTTAGTCCTATTTGACCCGCCGATAAACAATAATTACCGTTATCTTGTGAACTGGTAGTAGGGTTAGCACCACCTACATCTGTGCAGGACTCTCCTACACATTTGGTTGGTACCACTGCAGTGGCTTGCAAACCTGCCCCGATTGAACAACCATCTCCGGTTGTACATTCAACTTCATTGTTGTTCTGATTAGGTTCTTCGCCCACTGGCGTTGCATATTTTTTACACTGACCATATGGCATGCAGAAAGTATTTAGGAAACTTTCACCTTTAATGCCCGCACCACACTGCCCACCAATCCCCGCTTTACTTGAATCGAAAATTGACACATATAATCTATAATTGGCTACAACCGGCGAAGAAATCACTTTTGCACTTTGTATAGCTGTGCCATTTTTAAATTTGTAATACCAACCATTTGCCGTATAAGGAGCAACTGAAGTTGTATCATCAATACGATTTTCTTGAGTAATTTCATTAAGATCTGTTTTTCTCAAGATGGTTTTTAAGGTATAGCCTTGCGTATATAAACCACTTGCGGTGACATCTTTATCGTAAATATTATAAATTGCATCGTAGTCATAGCTCGAACTCGTTGAATACTCTTGCATAGGTAGACTACGGTTACCACTGCCGATCGAAACTACTGCAAAACTTTTACCTGCTTCATCATAAATGGAGAAAGCTGGCATTTCATAAAAGCGTGGACTTTTAGCCCCATCATGTAAATCCAATAGCGTGTGAACATTCTGAACAAATGCGCCAAGTGTGCCAGCTTGATTATTCAAATCTATTCTAAAGACTTGCCCACCTAAATCACCAAAATAAAGATGATCTGTTAAGCCGTCACTATTGCGATCTTCCGTTCGAATCTCACTGACCACACTGTATTTTAAATTTGGACTCTCGGTACCAATCACACCTGAATTGGCTTCTTTTGAACTCGTAACAGCAGATGCACTTGTCCACCACAGCAAATCACCATTTTCGGCATCAAACATATACACACCAGCACCTTGCGCAAGTGTCGGGTTATAGTTCGGATTTTCATAACCCGCATAAGCAAGCTTGTTTCCGAAACTATCACGAGCATCCCCATCTACGCCACCTGCATCATAGCCGCCACCCACGAACATAACACGTTTACGTGAATTGCCCCACTTCACCCAAGCAATGGTAGGTTTAGACCAACTCTGTCCCATATAGTGCAGCTCATTAAAAGTTTTACTACTACCGTTGTAATAAACTTTTTTATCTGCAGGTGAAATATGGAACATCAATTTTGGGGCATTCATATTTTGTAAATCAAGTGCATAATAGCTGCGCCCACCCATCCTTAAACCACCATAAACATGCTGTTTACCTGACTTATTTTCTTTACCCTTCGCTACCGTTAAACTACCATCTGTTGCAATGACATATTCAGTATAGGACGTCCAAGGGCCATCAATTCCATAAAAAAGTTTATCCAAACCACCAGTGGTTAAATCAGATTTAAGAAATGCCTCTTTCTGATTTTCAACCATTTCATTCGGAACAAAGGCAAATTTTTCTTCACCAGTCTCAGCATCAACCACATGTAAAAGACCTTGGGTTGAACCAAATAAAATATAATCTTCACGTTGTTTTGTCGTAATCAACTGTTGATCATAGTCATAGACAACTTCACCCTTATTGGTCAGCAGCAAGGGAGACGAATGCATCACCGCACCAATCTGCCTAAGTTCAGGATTCGGTTGACTCAAGTTTATATTGTTCAAATTTGTTGGGTCTACGCTATAGCCCAATAATGAAATTAAATGAGCTCGGCTAGGATCAGCTTTATATGCTGAATCTAGAGCATTTAAGTCACTTACGCGTATTTGTCGGAGTGTCGTTCCCCCTTTAAATTGAGCTGCATCTTTTGAATCAACAATTCGATTGGTGAGGACTTTACGATTTTCTGTATTTTTATCATTCAGCTTTAATTTAAGCTGCGACCAAACACCACCCTTTAAGGCAAATTTTCTGCTCCCGATAGTATTTTCGTCACCATCTGCGGCACTTGGGCTGATGGATGTAGACCATAAATCAAAATGATCTATTAGATTTCCATGGGTATCTAAAATTGTATTTTTATTTTTATCGATTAATTGACCATTATCATTAATATCGTATTTTTTAAGATTTCCAATCCACGTTTGATAGCTTTTATCAGGGGTCGGCTGAAATTGAGGATAGTAGGCGGTTGACTGTAGAACAGACGGGTTGAGTGAGTCTTTTGCGACCGTCGGTGAGCCTGTGGTTACAGATGGAATATCTGCAGAAATCGAATCGATAAGCGCTTGAATACTATTAACAATATCTTCTGATTTACTGCCTGAATACCATCCGCCTTTACCTCTAATACCCAGCTTAGCTGCATTTTTTACACTTGCACTTACGCCTGTGACAGCATCTACTTCTTGCTCAGTAGTAACAGAGGACGGTATTCCATTGAAATCATTACCAAAACCGACCATCGCCGTCTTAAATGAAACTTTCGCTGGATTACGCGAGGCGTCAACTAAAATCTCAGCTAGCTTTAAACTACAATCACTGCCTGAATCACTATCAGTACACATTAATTCTGAGGCTTTATTCCCAAGAGCTGATCTGATCACATAAGAACTATCCGAACCATTATTCGGCTCTCCATCTGTAAGCATATAGATGGCTTGTCCATGACAAGCTTTATCAGAATCCTCGTAATCTAATTGTTTATTAATAGAACTAGGATTTGAATACCTTGATTTATCTGTAACTTTTGCAGTATCGGTGGAGTAAGCAAATCCTGAGATTACATCAATGGCGTTGCGCTGTCTTTCAGTTGGATCGAACCAAAGTTCGCGTCCTGACGAAGCGTAATCAGATAATCTAACCAGAGGCGGATTATAAGAAGATGCTTGTGGGTTCCAACTACTGTTTGGTCCATCTTGACACCATGCAATATCAATGTTCTGACCTGCTAAAGCACCGTCTGTCGCTTTATAGGTTCTATAATCATTCGCAGTATTGGTTAATGGAGATTTACAAGACCATGGATCACTTCCATCTAATTTCCTATTCCCCATACTCTGATAATATTTGCGCATCAATATATTTGAATTCGTATTTGTACCTAACAAATACGCTGCAACTTCTGCAAAAGAGCGGGCTGTAGGTGTTGCAGAAACACCTTTAAGTTTTGCTACCTCCTCAACCATCAAATCACGTTGAGTTTTGCCTGATGTTGCATCAATAATTTCGTTAAGAGGACGTGCAGGCACGACTACCACACCCGCCCCCCCTTTGGAATGACCTAATGTTGATAGCCCTATAATATATTTACCATCTAATGCCGTAATTTTTTTTTGGGTATTCCCTAATAGCACATCAATCATTGCATCTTTAACACGTGTTATTCGATCATAATATTGTTTTTGGTCACTTCCTAGACAGTGCACTCGATTCATCGATGTGACAAATTTATTATCTTTGCCATGTGTAATATTAACGGTATTGGTAATTCCCAATCCTGTATCTGTAACCCCCTTCGGTAAATCACAGGCATACCCGGATCCACTAACTGTATCTACAGATCGATCCATGGATGTTGAAACGTCCAGCAAAAACATCAGCGTACGATCGCCCTCTTTGGCTTTTTGGTAGATTTCAATATCACTGGCTTGTACAGCACTGGTTAAAACTAAACCAGATAAAATAGCACTCATACTCGCAACTAAGACTTGGCGGGGTAAAAGTCTAGTCATCGATTCTAAAGTTAATTTTTTTTTCATATTCTTCCCCATTAAGAAAACTCTTGAGTAATGGTGTATTCAGTGACATGTGTTGTAAAAGGAACGTTCAGTTCTGTAAGGCATTGGTTCACATTTTTTCTTGTAACGGATGAGGCTGAAACCGTAGTCCCCTGAGGAATGCTCACTTCACTCATTCTTTCTTGCAAACAGGTATTCAGTTTTGTTCGATCACCACTGTACAAACTCGGGATCAAAGAAACAGCAAAAATTTTTACGCGTTTTGCTTCTTCGACTTTACTTTGTTTTGGATCTGAACCTCGTTGTCGATCACTAAAAGGTTCATTACGACCGGATGTAGAAAATTTCACAGAAACTTGGGTCATGACTACTTTACGCATACTGGTAAAGAAATTTGATCCAGTATTATTTGCATCACAATATCCATCTTTACCAATAGAAGCATTGGTTGGTGCTTGCTTACCCGGTTCCCACTCAATTAAAGAGGCTTTGCCTAATTTAAAGAATTCCTTTTGATCCCCTCTAAAACAAAAAACTAATTCTTTATCAATATCATGGTCATTATTAATATAACCAAACATACCACTCGTGCTTAAACTCTGTACAAAATTTTCTGTATTTTCTACATTGAAAAAAGTAGCATCTGAGCTTTGATTGAGTAGCTGTTGGGCTTGACTGCTGGTTGCAATATTGAGCACCATTGAACTTTGTCTCATTGCCAATGTTCCAATCACCGTTAGAATCAACAGTACGAATAACACCACAATTAAGGTTGCGCCTTTCTGTTTAAACATCATTTTCCGCGCTCCCCAATTGCATTTCTTAAAGCAACATTTTGTGTGATAACACGTCTTATATATTTTGTTGTGACTTCTGGGTCTGTTTTTATGACGACATTTTGATCTAGAACTTTGAAATTTTGGTCATTTTTGATCACCTGCTCTCGACCTACAGTATCCAATGACCGAGCAAGGATCCCCAGTTGAACCGCAATGATTCTCGGTCGAGGACTGGCCAATTTCATATATTCGTCTACAGAGATATACTGACGTGTATTGTCATGATGTTGAATACTTAACAGAAAATGAAAATGATCCACACGACTCATAATCACTTCACCAGCATCCCCATAATTATTAATGGCTGTTGGCTCGCCAGATTTTGAGTAGTAGCCCGCATCACATGCCAATGCCAGAGCATCATTAGGCTCATTAGATTGTTTATTACTGGTTCTTAAAAAATAGCGTTGAACTACAACTTGTTCACCAAAATCACCTTCGTCTCGTTTAAGTAAAGGGAAATTTAAGCTATTGCCTTCACAATCAAATCCACCAATCAACTCATCATCGTTCTGATTTGCAGTGCCTTTATCATCTAGTTGATATTGTGGTAAATATTGAATCACCAATTGATCACTTAACACATCAGTTGAACTCGAGGCATCTTTAACATTCGATTTACCTGTCCATTCAGGAGCACTCCCTTGCTCAGCTGCACCATGACTTCTAGAAAGCAAATTGACTGAAGCCGTTGCTCCTGTAATGGTTTGATATAAATTACTTAAAGGTGTTGAAATCTCATCCTTAACATCCATCGTGGCATTTTCAGAAGAGGTTAAAACAATGCCACCATATGCTGTTTCATCATTAATCACTGATTTTTGCGTATTTAAGTTCGCCAATCGAATATCTTTAGTGATGTAGTTCAAACCAAAGTTAGCGTTATCCTGTAAGTTGGCAAGACCTTGTTGCATTGAATAGCTTTTTTGCCCCGTCATCAGCATTAATATCGCTGCAGCCGAAACCAATAAACCTAATGCTAAGGCAAGCATCAACTCAATTAAGGTAAATCCAGCATTATGTTTCATCCTCAATATGCCTCCATAATCAGGCATGTTGAATTATTATTGTAAGCATTATCATGTGTACAATCGCCAGTGCCTTCGCCATTGGTTGCACTGGTATCCCCCCAAGCCACATAGATACATTGTAAATCGTTGGTGTTATTTGGGCATTTCATGATGTTCATAGACATCCCCAAGGCTTGCGCCTTAGTCACCACTTGTGCCACATCGAAGTCAGCCATAGCTGTTTGATTGCATTTTGCTGAGTCACAATCGGTTTCAGAACGAGCTTGGCTTTGAGGGTCAGCCAATTGTGTTTTATAGGTATTAAAAGCGGTCCGATTGACGCGTATTCTTTCTGCTAAGTCTCGTGCTAAAGACACTGCCTCGACTCTTGAAGCTCCTTCTTCAGTGGCATCTAAGGCTTTATATTGCAAAGCAACATATCCCAATACCGCTATAGCCAACAGCAATAAGGCAACCAGAACTTCAACTAAACCTACCCCTCTTTGATCTAGCATGAAGCGTTCTCCTTAATCGCATCGACTCCCCCTAAAACACTGACCGTTAATACTTTTTTTAAGGCGTTGTCTGATTTATGAGTAATAGCAATACAACCATTTGTTGGACGTGTCTTTAAACGCCCCAACATATCGAATTGAATACTACTCGGTGACTTTATTTCAGCCTTTTTGGCATCCCAAAAAAAATGGGTTGTTGTTGTCTCATCGTTATCTGATTTATTGAAATTCAATGTGACGTCTTTTTTTAAAATAATCGCTTGTGTTCTTGCCTCGGCCATAAGTGCGAGTACATCTTTAGTTTCATGATTAAACTGAATTTTTGAGATTTGACTATTAAAATTGGGCATTGCGATGACTGAAATAATAGCCAAGATACTGATCGTGACCATCAGTTCAATCAGTGTAAAACCCCGATTTATTGAATTCATCTTCATATTCTTCTGAATTTTTATTTTATAAAAACAATATACTTGGCAATCAGATCAAATCAATTCAGTCTTGATAAAGCGTCTTAAACAGCAGATAAACGGGATACAGTTAACACTAATCATTGTTTTTGTGTAATCATTTGTTAAATTTATTTATAAATCATTAAGATTTGGTTTACTTTTCACCTTTTTTTATTTTTTAAGAAAAATTAAAACAAGGTCATTAAGCCATCTCTAGAAGTTCGTTTAAAATTTTTTATATTTCATTATTAAACACTTAGATTTTAAAAGATTCCGTGAAATAAAATATCTAACAATTTTCTAAAGATGCTCGAGCCAATATAAAAAGTTGAAAAAATACGAAAAAAGTAACGTTTCATTGCTGCTTAAATTTAACTTTGATAATAAAAAAGCCAAGGCGTTGGCCTCGGCTTTTAAAGTCTTTCCAGATTAAGCTTGGATTACATTAATCCGTAATTCTTTCGGTAAACTAAAAGTAATATTTTCTTCGCGACCATCAAGCTCTTTAGGTACATTGGCACCCCAATCTTGAAGACGCTGTAACACTTGTTTAATCAAAATTTCTGGGGCAGAAGCACCTGCTGTTACACCCACTTTTTCAACATTTTCAAACCAAGACAGTTGCAACTCATCGGCATTATCGACCAAGTGCGCTTGTTTACCCATGCGTTCAGCCAATTCACGTAGACGGTTTGAATTAGATGAATTTGGCGAACCCACCACCAACACTACATCACATTGATTGGATAAATCGCGTACTGCATCTTGACGATTTTGCGTTGCATAGCAAATATCATCTTTACGCGGGCCTTGAATATGCGGGAACTTGCTCCGCAGTGCATCGATCACTTTAGCGGTATCATCAATCGACAAGGTGGTTTGAGTGACAAAAGCCAATTTCTCAGGATTATTGACCACAAGATTTTCGACATCTTGTTCATCTTCCACCAAATAAATATCACCACCATTCTTTTTATCATATTGACCCATGGTGCCTTCCACTTCAGGGTGCCCTTCATGACCAATTAAAATCGCTTCAGTGCCTTCACGGGCATATTTGGTCACTTCAATATGCACTTTGGTCACCAATGGACAGGTCGCATCAAAGACTTTTAAGCCACGACGCGCAGCTTCTTGTTGAACCGCTTTCGATACCCCATGGGCGCTAAAAATCACAATATTATCATCCGGCACTTCATCCAGCTCATCGACAAAAATCGCGCCACGCTGACGTAAATCATCGACCACAAATTTATTATGTACCACCTCATGGCGAACATAGATCGGTGGATTGAAGCATTCAAGCGCACGATTGACAATCGCAATGGCACGGTCTACACCTGCACAAAAACCACGGGGGTTGGCCAATACAATTTCCATAAGATCCTCAGTTCACTTCATTTGAATGGACGATATACAATAAATTTGCAAACTAAATGCGAATTGCTATTTAGTTTAAAACTCGTCTGCTCTAAAATAGAGAAGATATTTTATCATATCAGGAAAAATATCATGTCGGGTCTCTTGTTTGTCGTTTCAGCTGCATCTGGAACAGGCAAAACATCATTAGTTAAAGCCCTACTTGAGCGCGTAAGCAACTTACACGTTTCTGTGTCGCATACGACACGTGGACAACGTCCAGGTGAACTTGAAGGTGTTCACTATCATTTTACCAGCAAAGACACATTCTTAGAGCAAGTGCAACAAGGTGGTTTTATTGAATACGCTGAAGTATTTGGTAACTACTATGGTACCTCTCAAGAAACAGTGCAGAAGCAACTTTCCAAAGGTCACGACGTTTTACTGGAAATTGATTGGCAAGGTGCTGAACAGGTTCGTAAACTTTTTCCTGAATCTAAACAAATTTTTATCTTACCGCCAACACAGTTCGATTTGCGCCAACGTTTGTCAAATCGAGGCACCGACTCAGTCGAAGTGATTGAACATCGTTTGAGCTGTGCGGTCGAAGATATGCAACAATATGTAAACTTTGATTACATCATTTTAAATGATGATTTTAATAAAGCGTTGCATGATTTAGAGTCTGTGATTAACGCCAATCGTTTGTCTTTGGCACAACAGGCCGTACGTCATCAAGAGTTGATTCAAAAATTAATCACACCGAAAGCGTGATTAAACTTGAGTCTATAGGCGAAGCAATTTATACTGCGCAGTCTATTGAAATAAATTTTATTACTGAGAAGTCTTATGGCACGCGTAACCGTTGAAGATTGTTTAGACCATGTAGACAACCGCTTTGAGCTTGTACTAGTGGCAAGCAAGCGCGCGCGTCAACTGGCTCGTCAAGGTATCGAACCAACTGTAGAGTGGGATAACGACAAACCGACTGTTGTCGCTTTACGTGAAATCGCTGAAGGTCATGTCAGCAAAGATATTCTTAAACAACGTGATCAAGATTACCAAACGTCAAGCTTGGATCTTGCACTTTCTGCAAACAGCTTAAACTTAGATGGTTTTTCTTTCCAATAAGTTTGAACTGTTTTAAAAAAGCCTAGTTTACATACTAGGCTTTTTTATTCTTTATTTTTAGAGAATGATTCGACAAAAATCGAAAAATTTGTTAAAAAAAATAATTGTTTTTTTATTAGAAAATTTACACATTAAACGATATGCTTTTTTAAACAAAGCCGATGGTTTTTTCTGTAAATTGAGCAACATCTAAAGGTGTCATATGCCAGGCCCAATGGTCAGCCAAGCCAAGCAACAATTGAAAGCGATTATCGACGCATATTTAGCAGAATCTGATGTCGAGCGGGTGCTTGTGGCTTGTGATTATGCTGACATTGCGCATGATGGCATTACCCGTAAAAGCGGTGAACCCTATATTCTTCACCCGATTGCGGTGACATGTATCCTTGCACATATGCGACTCGATGCAGAAACCTTAATGGCTGCCTTGTTGCATGACGTGATTGAAGACACTGACTTTAATAAAGAAGACATCGCTGGCAAATTTGGCATCACCGTTTCCGAACTGGTTGATGGTGTGACCAAACTCAGTCATTCAAGCGATAAAGAATATAATAAAGCCGCTTCATTCCGAAAAATTCTGCAAGCGACCTTACAAGATCCTCGTGTCATTATTATTAAATTGGCAGATCGCTACCATAACATGACCACACTGGAAGCTTTGCGTCCAGATAAGCGCGCGCGTATTGCCCAAGAAACTTTTGATATTTTTGTACCGATGGCGCGTCTAGTTGGTATGAATGAAATGGGTGATAACTTAGAACATCTGTGTTATCAAAACCTTGACCTGGATATGTTTAACGATGTGCAAGAAGCCCTGTTACAAACCAAACCTGAACGTTGCAAATATCAATCCACGTGGGAACAGAAGCTTACCAACTTACTAACCGCATATAGTGTTCCAGGTCGAATCAAAAAGAAAAACAACAATATTGAACTGCTTCGCCACTTTGTTAAAAATGAAATCGACTTACAAGAACTCACCCATAGCCACGCCTTTGAAATTATTTTACAAAGCATTGCCGACTGTGATCGTTTGGTCGACATTTTAAAAGAAAATTTCCAAGTCCTCAGTTATCAAGATCATATTCGTCGCCCGCTTCCGGGAGGCAACCAGTCTTTAATGTTGCGTTTAAAAGGTGAAAAGACCACGCTGTCTTTAACCATTCAAACCGAACTGATGCGTAAAGCGGCACGTTTTGGTGTGGTGCTGGGAGAAAATGCACCGCAAGCCTGCCGCTCTGCCATTCAAGCCTCGATGCAAAACTTAAATACTTTGGTCGGTGGCGATTGTGCCAAAACTACCTTTAGCGATTTATTGGATTATTTACATCAAGAAAAAATTTGGGTGTATACCCCACATGGTCAGTTGCATGAACTTCCACAGGGAGCAACCGCGGTTGATTTTGCCTACTCTGCCAGTTTGTTCTTGGGCAATCATGCAGTCGGTGCCAAAGTGAATGGGGAAACCAAACCGCTTTCTACCCCACTTATGAGCGGTCAAGTGGTGGAAGTGATTACCGATGTTCTCGCCTCTCCAAACCCAGATTGGCTTAGTTTCATTAACACCCAAAAAGCCCGTCGCTCCATTCAAAATATTTTAAAAGATCAAGATATTGAAGAACAGCGTTTGGTCGGACAGCAAGCCTTAAATCGTGCTTTAAAATTGTTTAATCTTTCAATTAAAGACTTGTCTGAAGATGATTGGATTGAGCTGTTACAATGGCGTCATATTCCAACTAAAGATCGTCTATTTGAACAAATTGCGGTAGGTGACTTACTTCCGCAATTGGTGGCAAACCACTTATTTGCTCAAGATCAGAATGAGCAAAGTGTAGTATCTAATCGCCTAATTTTGGGCACAGACGGCATTGATGTAAAATATGCACATTGTTGTAACCCTGTATTTGGTGACCCGATTCAAGGGCATTTATCGCGTCGTGGTTTGATCGTGCATCGTGCACGTTGTCACAACTTACTACATGAGCAAAATCTTCATCCCGAAAATATTATGGCTTTACATTGGTCGAGCGAAGAAGATGATGAAATCAACTTCAATGCTTTCCTCAGCATTGACCTTTTACTCGATGATGAACAAGTCTCTGAAATGATTTATATTTGTCGTAAATCTAAGATCGGCATTGAAAATGTACGTAAACACGAGCAAAAAACCTATCTCAATATCGTGGTGAATAATCGTAAGCAAATTGCCAAAATCATTCGAGAACTGCGGATGCAATTTGGTTTCCCGCGCATCTCACGTATGGCAATGCCGCTCACGGTTGAAGAAGTCTCAAAAGCGGGCTAAAAGTTTTTCTCTAATATGACTTTCACGATGCGATCTCATCCTTTATGATGAAATGAGATGAAATAAAGGAGAAATCGATGTCCCGCCAAGTGATTCATACTGAAAATGCACCTGCTGCAATTGGTACTTACTCTCAAGCAATTTTAGTAAACGATACACTTTATCTTTCTGGTCAAATTGGTTTAGACCCATATAGCATGGAATTGGTTGAAGGAATCGAAGCTCAAATTCGTCGTGTATTTGACAACCTTAAAGCAGTATGTGAAGCAGCCGGTGGAAGCTTAGCAGATATCGCAAAACTCAATATTTTCCTGACTGACCTGTCCCATTTCCAATTGGTCAACCAAATTATGGGCGAGTATTTTGCTCAACCTTACCCAGCTCGTGCAGCCTTAGGTGTGGCAAGCTTGCCAAAAGGCGCATTGGTTGAAATGGATGGCGTTGTGATCATCTCAAAATAATCCATTCATTGAATTACTTTACTATCAAATAGATAGCTAGATAATTAATCAGACCACCGAATGCGCAAGTTTGAGCAAAACTCATTTTTCCGCTTAGGTGGTCTTTTTTAATTAAAAAACTCAATCGGCTTAAATCGAATTTTAAATGAATGTCATTGACAAACGATAATAATTATCAATAATATCAACTATCGCATTTACTTTGTGGTTTAAAGCTCTTATGTACGTTTGTTTATGTCGCGGGATTACCGATCAAGATATTAAAGATGCTATGGCAAATGGCGCTGAATCCTACCGTGAAGTACGCGAATTATTAGACTTAGGCACATGTTGTGGTCGATGTGCACCTGAAGCAAAAAGCATTATCAATGAAGAGTTAGCTCAAATCGCTGCACGCATCTCCATCGCTGCATAACTTTTTACCCTCTAAATGGCTTTTTTAAGCATTCATACATAATAATAGGTTTAATCCAGTTACTCCCCCCGCTCAGACTCAAAGCGGGGATATTTTTTTATTCTTATTTTTTCTTTTATTTAAGCACTTAGTCGGGTTAAATCCCTTAATTGTATTTGATTGCGATTTTCATTTGCCGTTCAATAAATCACTCGTCAGTTTTGCCATGATTCAGGTAAGATAGTGCTTAGGATCGCCTTATTTGAAAGGCAAAAAACAGATTTGGAGCATGACAATGAAAGGCAACCGTGACGTGATCAATCAACTCAATCAAGTGCTTTATCATCATTTGACCGCGATTAACCAATACTTCTTACACTCTCGTATGTTTAATGATTGGGGCATTGAGAAATTGGGTTCTGCTGAATATAAAGAATCGATTCGCCAAATGAAGCATGCCGATAAAATCATTGAACGTATTTTATTTTTAGAAGGTTTACCGAATTTACAACATTTGGGTAAATTGTATATCGGTCAACACACGGCTGAAGTACTGAATTGTGATGTACGTAAAGTTAAAGAAAATATTGAGGCACTACAAAAAGCAGTCGCGCTTGCAGAACAACAGCTCGACTACGTAACACGTGATTTGGTTCAAGAAATTCTGGAGAAAGAAGAAGAGTATTGGGACTGGACCACGACTCAACTCGATTTGATTGAGAATGTCGGGATCGAAAACTATATTCAAAGCCAAATCTAATAAAGCCAAATATTTGATATAAAAAATCCCTCCATTTGAGGGATTTTTTATGTTTTAACATCTACCAAAATTAATCTTTGAATAAACCATCATAACTATTCTTTTGACCATGAAGTTTTTCTAGAATCCACAGTTGATGTTCTGCTTCTTGCTTTTTACCGTTAAAGGCGAGGACTTGCGCATATTTATACAAGTCATATTTAGAAGCTAAATTTGCCACCATACGACCTACATGCACCAATTGCTCATCTGTCATTTTGGTTTTCGGGTCTAAATCAATCCACCACACTCGTTCTTTAAATTGAGTCAGTAAAATAATCTGTTGATTCATCACCTGTTGCTGTTGGCTAGACAGCGCATGTTCTTGACTCGCAATCGCACTTTGTTGTTTATACAATAGATAATCACGTACTGTGATCCCACAACCCACGATGCATAAAATCGCAATAATACTGGTGATTTTTGAGCTGATTTGTAGGCTTGGTAAATTGCGATATTGTGCTTGTATAATGCCAAGCAAAAAACCTGCTGGCAACAAAAAGTAAGCATAATGCAGTGGAAACTCAAGCATGCCATGTATCAATATGGCACAGACCATCAGCGTTGCGACGATGGATACCGTGTCTTTCACGCCTTTATTCAGCCAATACAGCCAAGCGATCACATACAGAATAATCAAACTGCCGATTGGAATACCGTTCCAAACCAATAGGTCAAGCAGCATGTTATGTGCGCTCTTGTACCAGAGTGGCACTTGGTAAGCATCAAAGACCATGTACTGTGCAAACCCTGTCTGATTCCAACCATAGCCAAACCATGGCTGTTGCTGAATCGCAACCCACATTTGCTTCCACATCTCGAGGCGAATATCTCCACTGCCCTTCGCTACACGGTCTGCTGTAGAAATAATGGTACTTGCACCATGACCACTGATTTGTGCTACCCATGCACTTAAAGTGGAAAGACTATAGGCTAGCCCAACAAATAGACCAAACCAGGTGAGTAATTTGATCGTGTTAAAACGTACCGGCTGCTTCCAAGTCTTAATGACGTAATACAGCACGATAAAAGGTGCGACCAAAATGGTGGTTCTTGACTGTGCCAAGACAACACCAAAGAGAATGATCAGAGCAATCGGAATGAGTACGATATTTTTAAGCACCCGTTTTTCAAAAAGATATAAACATGCGAGCAAAGACATGATCAGTAGTGTTGCCAAATTATTCGGTTGTGCCATATTGGCATAAGGACGACTACTTTTCAGAGGGTACATCAGTGGTGAAAAATACTGACTTAAGTTTAACCACTGTAAAATCGCAATGATGCCTGAAACAAAACCCACCACAAGCATCACAGTGCTCAATTTTTTAAAGAGATCTTCTCTTTTATTATCGTTTAATGAGAGCGAATACCCTGCCACAATCATGAGCCAAAACATTACGATATAGGTCAGGCTCAAGATAAAATTACTGAAATAAATGATCTGTCCTAAAGCAAACTGTACAATTGGAATTAGAACGATAGGCAAAATGATCAGTTGCGGACGAGCAATTTTTATTTTGGTTTTATAAAGGGCTAACAGCAAAAATGATGCTGAGACTATGGTCAGAATTTCAGAGCCGAAAGTGGGCCATGGGGAGCGGTGGTAGGGTAAGAGCAGTGACAAGACGAAACTCATCACTGCGAGAAGCGCGAAAAATGCTTTCATAAAATTAGGAAATAGGAATTTTAGAAATTATACACTGTGCTTTGTATTTGAGCGAAAAAGCTAGCTCTACCACGGTCTAAGATTAACAATTTTAATAGCATTGCCATTTTCATCTAGTAGCACTGTCATATCCACTAGTTTAGATTTCAGAGGTAAGTACTTTGTTGCTTCAGGAATCGTTTGTAAGATCGATACATCTTCATTAAATCTAGATAACTCTTTAATGGCAATTGATTTATTTATAATCGTCGATTTCGCATGCCTGATATCCGTATATCTCTCAACTTTTTGCGCAGTTGATACATGATTAAACACAGCATCAAAAATATCATTATTTTTTTGTGTGATATTTTTCGCTGGAGTCGTGGATACCCATTGTGGTCCAAACCATGAACTTTCTTTATATTTTAAGTTTGATTTATTCGCAGGTAAAATTATTTCATTTTTTAAAATGAGTTCAAACTGGTTTAAGTTAAAAACAATCCATGCGGGTCTTGCTTTTTCTAAGGAAATTAAACCAAAAATAAAGGCTGAGAACTGAAATAAAACAACAATAAATAGATCAAATTTCAAGTTTTTTTTTGATTCTTTATAGACTAAAAATCCTAATATCGGCCCGATAATAATATCAATACCGATAAACATTAAAAATATTTGATCAACACCTACAGCAATATTCAACGGATAAGGATACCAAACATAATAAATTAATAAAGCGGTTAAAGTCCCAATTAATGCTGATATCAAAAAATGTTTACAGGCAAACTTTAGACGTTTCGACACAGAAGGTCATCCTCATTAAACGAAACATTAGTGCTATAAAAATAAAAAAGAGTGCAAAAGCACTCTTTTTTAAACTTAAAATTATTTACATTCAGATGGAACATATTTCGCTGGCATAGTACCAACAACACTATTAGCAGTTAAACCACGACCTACTGCAGTTGCTGTTCCAGCAGAAGCACATGCCCATTGAAGCGACTCGCCATCGCTTACAGTAGTAGCTGTTAACTGTGCTGTAGCGCCATCTTCACCGCCAGTTGTAATATAAGGAACCAAGTTAATTGTTTTCTTTTGAGCCTCAGTCGGTAAGCTACCATCTTCAGAAGAGGTTACTGTAATTACACCTGTGTCTGCTGTAGCTTTTACACTTTCTACATATTTACTTGCTACTGTAGCAGCATTGATGCTGCCAACAGCCCCATTCATGCCAACGATTCCACCGCTTTGGAAACCTTCGCTAATTTCAGCTTTTGCTGCAGAACCAGCTGTAACAAGTTCAGTGACTTTTGCACGCACTGTATAGTTTTGATACGCAGGAATCGCAACTGCAGCCAAAATACCAATAATCGCAACAACGATCATTAACTCAATTAATGTAAAACCCTTTTGAGCGTTCATAACATTTCTCCAATCTTTTATGTTTATTGCTTTTTTAAAAGCGTTTATATAACTGGCAGTTAAATTAAAAATACATTACCAATTAACTTAAGCTCATTTTAGGTTTAATGTGACGCAATACAAGTTTTATTTTTCTAATTGTATTTAAAGGTAATTTTTAGTAAAAAAGTGACATTTTTTGTCACTTTATACCTTTTCCTAATTCAATATAATTGGTGAGTTTTTGAGTTCATTGGCTTGATCTTCAAATTTATGATCATAGTAAAGATTTAGAATAGTGCCAATTTCTGTCACCCCTTGAATCACGGCTTCCCGATATTTTTTATTTTTTAGCTCACCGACCATCTGCTGACAGATATTTTGCCATTCTTGTTGTTCTGTGGCTTGATTAATCCCCCGATCAATCACAATTTCCACTTTTTGTTCGCATAAGTTTAAGTACAAAAGCACCCCACTGTTTTGTTCAGTGTCCCATACTCCAAGTTCAGCAAAGAGTTGCTGTGCGCGTAAGCGGGTATCTTGATGGTAGGCTTGCCCGCAAGGAATATAGCCTTCGATCACCACCTGAATTTCACCGACATGCCCTTCTTCAGCCGACTTGACCGCTTGTGCAATGGCAAACTGATCTTGTTTAGTAAAATAGCGTTTTGATGCTGGCATATAAAAGAAATGCTTGAGCCAACGCTTAAAACTCGGTTGTACCTGTTCCTGAAGTTTTGGTTCAGTAATAATTTCTGTTGTATCGGTTGTTGTTACCATGAGCCTGATGCTCCTCCCCCACCAAAGCCGCCACCGCCGCCACTATAACCACCGCCACCACCAAAGCCACCGCCGCCTCCACCACGGCCTGCACCTGATAAAAATGCACGGAAGATCAGTTGGGCAATAGAAGTAAACAATAAAAAGAACACCCCGAAGCCGAGCATTAAGCTCATCACAATGCCTGAGCCATACATCAGTCCTGCACCTACTGCGGTTGCACCTGCCACTGAAGCACTGAGTCGGTTTCCAATAATGAAAGAACCAATAATCCCTGCAATCAGAATAAACAACACCGTACTGAAGGTTTTTTCTTTGGCTTGTTGCTCTTGTAAGGCTTGTGCTTGACGTTCTTTGAGTTCTTCAGCAGCCTTTTGTGCTGTTTCTGGGTCTTGATTTAAAATACGTTCAATTTCAGTCACCCCTGAAATTAAGCCTTGACCATATTGGTTCTGCTTAAAATAAGGCGTGATTTGATCACGAATAATACGACTTGCAATGATGTCTGGAATCACGCCTTCTAAGCCATACCCTGTCGCAATGTGTAATCGATGATCATTCACCGCTACAGCAATCAGTAAACCATTGTCTTGCTTGGCCGAACCCAACTTCCATTGCTCTGCAGAACGCATGGCAAAATCAAAAATACTTTCTTGACCCGTCGTCGGAACAATAATCACCCCAATTTGCGTTTTGCCTTGTGCATGCAAAGCACGAATTTTGGCATCTAGCTGTAATTTTTCAGCACTCGACAAAACATTGGCTTGATCAATCACCGGAGCATTTAATGTCGGCAATTGGCGGATGGATTCCCCCTCCGCCAGATCATTTTCAACATTTAAGCTTTCAGGCTGCGGTTGGGCAGATGCTGAATGATTTGGGTTTGGCTGTGTTTGTTGATTCGGCTGTATGATTTTCTTTGCGATAATGACATCTTCAACATCATCCGCTGTAGCAGTGGCGGTCTCTGCCATGCTTACAGATGAAATTGATAAAGTTAATAGCATCATTAAAAATAAGATGCATAAGCGCATACTCATTTTTAAATCCCCCAACCACCATCGACTCAACATAGCAACGCTCCCAATCATCGATTTCAATGTCACTCTTTAAAAAGAGGATTAATTAAATGAAACCGTTGGTGCTTTTTGTGCACTTGATTCAGCACTGAAGTTTTCTTTGGTTTTCATACCAATCACTTTTGCAGTCATGGCTTGTGGGAACTGGCGCACATAGGTGTTGTAGTCTTGAACCGTTGAAATGTAACGGTTACGTGCAACAGCAATACGGTTTTCAGTCCCTTCAAGTTGCACTTGTAGATCACGGAATTGTTCATTGGCTTTTAAATCAGGATAGTTTTCTGTCACTGCCAATAAGCGTGACAATGCACTGGTCATTTGCGATTGCGCTTCTTGATACTTTTTAAACAGTTCAGGATTTTCTAAAACTTCTTTATCGACTTTTAAGCCAGCCACATTGGCACGTGCTTCAGTGACTTCAGTCAATACTTTTTCTTCATGGGTGGCATAGCCTTTCACGACATTGACCAAATTCGGCACTAAATCAGCACGACGTTGATATTGGTTTTGTACTTCAGACCATGCTCCAATCACTGTCTCATCTTTGGCTTGTAAGGTGTTATAACCACAACCAGATAAAGTCAGTGTGCTCGATAGAGCCAAAGCAAGCATCGATTTTTTAAGCATATTCATGAATCTTATTCCTCGGTATTTATTTGTAATTGTTCATATATAAATCATTTTAAACAAATTTCTTTCAATATTTGTATTTTTATTTATCTTTTACTAACCAGCCTGTCAAATAATCCTGTATTTGCATCCACATACGCGCCAATGAAGTTGAACTCAACATGCGAATACGTTTTTCTATCGTAGCATCTTTTTGTAAACCTAAAGCGCTTGAAAAATCAATTAATTCATTGGCTTCTATATTGTAGCTCATTCGATTCAGCCAATTATCAAGTCTTAAACTTTGCTCAATATTGGCAAGATCATAGTACACACGTGCGAGTATTGGATCTTGTCCAAATACAAATTTTTTTCTTTCGATCAACTGCAACTGCGTCTGATCAAAAATGCTTTGAAGTTGTTGCTGTGTGATCTGATCTTGATCAATATGATTCGGCTTTGGAAAATAACCTTGACCAAATGTGAGATCGAGTAATGGATGCTGATTCAGCCAATGTACATTGGCACGGTTGTGCTTGGCATTCAGGATATTCAGATGAATCCATTCACTCCCCTCATGAATATTGGGATCACGTTGCATGCCGATATGAATCCATTTTCGAGCTTGAGTGAGATCACCCTTTAACTCATAAGCCGTGCCCAAATTGACTGCGGTTTTGGGTAAGTTCGGATTAGATCTTTCTAAGCTTTCAAGAACTTCAATCGCCTGTTGGTATTGCCCTGTGAGAATCAACAAAACCGCATAGTCATTTCGCACCTGTACTGAATAATGTTTTACATGCTTTGCTTGAAAGGCTTTTAATTCATTTTGATAATAATCAATTCGTTGCTGTGCTGAATCAAAATGATCAGGACTCAACTCCATCGTATAGCTATTGATACACGCAAAGACAGGAACTGGGAGTGTGCTTCCTAATAGCAGTGTCAACATTAACCTTTTCATGATTCATCTTATTAGTTTTATTAAATTATTTTTTAAGATTGTATTTTATAGACGTAAAAAAAGCCACCATTTGGTGACTTTCTTCACATTTTATGACTTATTCTTCGTCTTTTTGCTCAGGCAAATCTTTCACTGCTTCAGCAATCAAACCAAACATATAGTTACCATAGGCATTGGTTTTGTCGTAATGGAAACGTAAACGCGGTGTAATACGTGTCTTAATACGACGACTCAGCTCGTGGCGTAAGAAACCTGATGCTTTGTTTAAAACATCTAAAGTTTCTTTGTTTGCCGCTTCGCTTTGATCATCACCGAGTTCACGTCCCATGACGGTCACATAAACTTCAGCATATCCTAAGTCTGGGCTTACCTTCACCGCAGAGATGGTCACAAGACCACCTAAGCGTGGATCTTTCAGCTCCTGACGGATCAGTTCTGACAACTCGCGTTGTACTGTATCCGCCATACGCTTCAGACGTTGACTACCCGCCATTAAAGACTCCGTTTAATCAATTGAACATCGTACACTTCGATCTTATCGAGTGCTTTGATGTCTTTATAGCCTTTGACTGCAAGACCACATTCCATACCCGCACGAACTTCTTCAACCACTTCTTTGTAGCGACGAAGAGATTCAAGCTCACCTTGGAACACAACCACGTCATCACGTAATACGCGAATTGGTTTATTACGGAATAATTGACCTTCAAGTACCATACAACCTGCAGCTGCACCGAATTTACTTGAGTGGAATACTTCACGTACTTGCGCCACACCCAGAATCGTTTCACGATGTTCAGGTGCAAGTTTACCGCTCATCGCTGCTTTCACGTCATCGATCAATTGATAGATGATTGAGTAGTAACGAATATCGATACCGTCTGCATCCGCTTTTTGACGCGCAGTTGTATCGGCACGTACGTTAAAGCCGAGCAAGAATGCTTCAGAAGATTCAGCAAGGGTAACGTCAGACTCAGTGATTGCACCCACACCTGAACCGATTACACGTACTTTAACTTCGTCGGTAGACAACTCAGCAAGCGCAACATGAAGCGCTTCCAAAGTACCGCGTACGTCAGTTTTCAAGACAACATTGACAATCGGCACATCTTTCTTGCCCATTGACGCCATCAAGTTTTCTAAACGCATTGCAGATTGACGTTCAAGACGTTTTTGACGTTCACGATCCATACGTGCATCGGCAACTTCACGTGCTTTTTTCTCGTCATTCACAACAAGAACTTCGTCACCCGCCATTGGTGCTTCTGGAAGACCCAAAATTTCCACTGGAATCGAAGGACCTGCAGATTTGATACGTTGACCATTTTCGTCAACCATCGCACGTACACGACCGTAAGATGCACCAGCAAGAACCAAGTCACCCACTTTCAATGTACCGTTTTGAACCAAGATCGATGCAACTGCACCACGACCTTTGTCCACACGTGCTTCAATGACAACACCTTGTGCAGCACCTTCTTCAGATGCTTTAAGCTCAAGAAGCTCTGCTTGAATTGAGATCAAGTCTAGAAGCTCATCGATCCCTTGACCAGAATGCGCTGAAACCATGGCAACGGGTACGTCACCGCCCCATTGTTCAGGTACGATTTCTTTGGTGGTCAATTCGTTCAATACGCGATCTGGATCTGCAGATTCTTTATCCATCTTGTTGATTGCAACAATGATTGGTGTACCTGCAGCACGTGCGTGATCAATGGCTTCCGCAGTTTGTGGCATAACACCATCATCTGCTGCTACAACCAATACCACGATATCGGTCGCTTTCGCACCACGTGAACGCATAGAGGTAAACGCAGCATGTCCCGGTGTATCGAGGAAGGTAATGATGCCTTTCTCAGTCGTTACATGGTAAGCACCGATATGCTGAGTGATACCGCCCGCTTCGCCTGCAGCCACTTTGGTGCGACGAATACGGTCAAGAAGCGATGTTTTACCATGGTCAACGTGACCCATGATGGTCACAACAGGTGCACGTGTAGATTGTGCACCACGTGCTTCTTCAGCCGCTTCAAGTAAGTTATCTTCTGCTTGTGTATCCGATACAAGAACAGGGTTATGACCCATTTCTTCTACGATCAACGCTGCAATTTCTTGATCAATGGCTTGGTTCTGTGTAACCAATTCACCCATTTTCATCAGGGCTTTGATGACTTCACGAACTTTGATCGCCATTTTCTGAGCAAGGTCAGCAACAACGATTGTTGAACCAATTTCAACATCGTACACTTGTTTCTTAACCGGTTTTTCAAAGCCATGCTTATTTGAAGAACTTGTTTTCAAACCACGTTTGTGTTGATTTGAGCTGAACGATTGCTCTTCTTGACCGCGACGTCCACCTTTCTTCGGTGCACGTGTGCTTGGCGTATTGGTACCGCGTTTAATTTCACGGTCTTCTTTAGCAAATGAATCTTCATACGCCTGACCCACAAGACCCGCAGCAAGCGGAGAATCGTCGACCACACGAATGGTTGCAGTTGCATCATCATTTGAATATTTAGATGCCATCTGACGCATTTGCTCAAGCGTACGCTGTTGCGCTTCTTCAGCCGATTTACGACGTGCTGCTTCTTCCACTGCTTTTAATTTTGCAGCTTCTGCTTCACGTGCTTTTTTCTGTTCAGCTGTTTCAGTTGGTTTAACCGCTTGTTTAACGATTGGTTTATTCGTTGACTTACGTTTTACCACCACTGCAGCTTTAGAGACTTCTTGCTTGTCGCTGGTTTGTTTTGCTGCAGCACGCATTGCATTTAAAGCTGCACTTGCGTTGTTGACCGGTTGAGCTTTCGCTTCAACTGGTGCCGCTGCTTTAGTTTCAGCTGGGGCTGGAGCAGATGCAGCAGCTTTCGCCAATGCTTCAGCTTTAATTTGTTCAGGGTCTGGCTTGGTAAACGTATGCTTCTTACGAACTTCTACGTTAATGGTTTTTGCTTTACCTGAAGTACTCGCAACTTTTGCGGTACTGGTTGTTTTACGTTTCAACGTGATTTTTCCTGCGCTGCCGCTGTCTTGTCCATGCACTTTTTTCAAGTGAGAAACCAGGCGGTCTTGCTGTTCAACCGAGATTGTGTCTGATGCTTTTGCTTGAGGTAAGCCCGCTTCACGCACCTGATCCAATAATTTTTCAACTGGAAGACCTACGTTGACCGCTAACTCTTGTATTGACTTATCTGTCATGTATGACCTCCTAGTTAAACCATGATTCACGTGCTTTCATGATGAGTTGACCTGCTTTTTCAGCACCTAAACCGTCAATATCAGAGATATCATCAGTGGCTTGGTCAGCCAAATCATCGACTGTGATTACACCGCGAGCGGCTAAAGCAAAAGCAAGTTCAGATGTCATCCCTTCCATTGCTAGAAGTTCTGCACTCGGCTCTTGAATATTTTCTTGCTGTTTTAATGCATCTGCCAACGCCACTTCTTTGGCACGGCTTTGCAATAATTCAACGGTTTCAGCATCAAGTTCGATTTCGTCAAATGTTTCAGCTGGAACATAAGCAATCTCTTCAAGTGAAGTGAAGCCCATTTCAACCAATGCCATTGCCAAGTCTTCTTCAATATCAAGACGACCCACGAACATATCTAAATACTGTTGTGCTTCATTTTGTTGACGTGCACGGTATTCATCTTCAAGCATCATATCGAGCTTGTAACCGGTCAACTCAGAGGCTAAACGAACGTTTTGACCTTGCGAACCAATCGCACGTGCCAATTGATCGCTGGTTGCGAAAATGATGTCTGCAGTTTTTGCATCTTCATCAATCACAATACCCGATACATCAGCAGGCTCTAAAGCACTTGCGATGTATTGTGCTGGATCATCAGACCACACCACAACATCAATACGTTCGCCATTCAACTCAGATTGTACTGCTTGGATACGTGTACCACGCATACCAATACAAGCACCTACTGGGTCAATACGGTGGTCATTGGTTTTCACTGCAATTTTTGCACGAACACCCGGCTGACGCGCAGCAGCTTTAATTTCAATGATTTCTTCAGAAATTTCTGGAATTTCTTTCTTCATCAATGCAATCAGCATTTCAGGTTTAGCACGTGATAATTGTAGTTGTGCACCACGACCTTCACGATTGACATTGAATAGGATTGCATTCACACGTTGTTTAGGACGTAGAATTTCTTTGGCAATCATCTCTTCACGAGCAAGGTAGGCTTCCGCATTTTCACCTAGATCGATAATAAAGCCATCTTTGGTTTGTTTTTTCACTTCACCGTAGATGAGTTCACCGACTTTAGATTCGTATGCATCTGCAATTAAAGCACGTTCAGCTTCACGAATTTTTTGTACGATCACTTGTTTTGCAATTTGCGCAGCAATACGACCAAACTCAATCGATGGTACTTCCAATTCACGCACATCACCAATTGACCATTTTGCTGGGTCAACGTCTGAAATCGCGTCTTGGCAAGCAGGCATTTCATGATCTTCATCAGCCACAACAGTCCATTGACGGAAAGTCAGGTATTCACCTGTTTTACGATCAATTTCAACACGTAACTGTGCTTCTTCAGAATTTGTGCCTTCGTAGAATTTTTTCTTCGTTGCAGCCACTAAAGCTTGTTCAAGTGCTTCGAAGATCGCTTCACGACTAACACCTTTTTCATTACTAACCGTTTCTGCAACGGTAAGAATTTCACGGCCCATAAGTCACCTACTATTCAAATTCTTCTTAATTAAAAATTAATTTAGTCCTGATAGATCAAGTTGGCTTTATCGATATTGTGACTATCGATCTCAAGCACCTGTTGATTTTCCACTTCGACTTGAACTAACTCGTTTTCTACATCTACAGACACAAGTTTTGCTTGGAATTTACGACGATTATCCACCGCTGAAATTAAACGCAAAGCCACGGTTTGACCAATATATGCTTGCATTTGTTCAAGATGGAAAAACGGACGATCCCAACCCGGAGAAGAGACTTCTAAAGCATACTCGCCAGAAATGGGATCATGTACATCTAAAATTGCACCGACTTGCTGTGTCACACGAACACAGTCTTGAACGCCAACACCACGTCCTAAGTCGACTTCGCCGTCTTCGACAACAACAGCGGGTTGTGTTTCATCGACTGGCTTGTCAATAAAAATACGTAATAGTGAACGTTTACCTTGAGGTGTGAATTCTAAACCCCAAAGTTCAACATCACAGGCTTGCACTGCAGGGGTAATTAACTCTAGGAGTGCTTGTGTTTTATTTGATAACTTCATTTACTCTCGTCATTTTTGTGCGATTCAATCGGCCATTCGACCGAAACAAACTAACTATAGTGATAGCATGATAAATTGACCAATTGATGTCCACACTACACGATAGATAACAAAAAAGGGCGAAATCGCCCCTATTATTGCACAGAAAACCAAAGTCCACTGTGCAAAAAGGCCCACCTAGTTGTGAGCCTCTTTTAAGAAACTTGGTAGCGGGAGCTGGATTTGAACCAACGACCTTCGGGTTATGAGCCCGACGAGCTACCAGACTGCTCCATCCCGCATCAACGTGCAAAATTATATCCAAACATGAATCATTTTTCAACCAAAACTCTCATATTTGCTGATTAAGTCGCACCTTAATCAGATTCATCTTCATCGTTGGCTTTAAACCTGTTATTCAGCTTTTATCAAAAGCCATGAATAACACTCGAAGAAAAGTGGTAGCGGGAGCTGGATTTGAACCAACGACCTTCGGGTTATGAGCCCGACGAGCTACCAGACTGCTCCATCCCGCAACAACATGCTGATTTAAATTCAACTTAAGTAGTCTAAGTTGCTTTTTTAAGTTTGCTTCTTAAAAAGATTGGTAGCGGGAGCTGGATTTGAACCAACGACCTTCGGGTTATGAGCCCGACGAGCTACCAGACTGCTCCATCCCGCAACAAAAACTGCGTGTACACCTATGATCTGGAAATCATTGGTGCGGAAGGGGGGACTTGAACCCCCACGCCCGAAGGCACTACCACCTCAAGGTAGCGTGTCTACCAATTCCACCACCACCGCAGCTGTGTCGCATTCTAGTAGCATCAACAGCAAATTGAAAGGAAAATATTCAATTATTCTGATGTTTTTGGTGCAGTTGTCGAAGTTTCATTCGATTGCTGCTGTACTTGACCTGAAGTCTGTACTGTTTTTAAACCGTAGGCATCAGAGGTTTGTTTTTTTGCAAAAACCGCCAAGCTAATACTGGTGATAAAAAACAGTGCCGTTAAGATTGCGGTGACGCGGGTTAAGAAATTGGCTGAACCTGATGCACCGAACACAGTCGCTGCACCGCCACCGCCAAATGAAGCACCAGCATCTGCGCCTTTACCATGTTGTACAAGAATCAACACAATCATTAATACAGCCAAGATGATATGTACTACCAGCACAAACGTTTGCATGCTGAACTCCTATTATTTTGTTTGAGCAAATGCGCGAGCGATTTGATAGAACGACTCGGCATTTAAAGATGCACCACCCACCAGTGCACCGTTAATATCTGGGCAAGCGGCTAACTCTACTGCATTCTCAGGTTTTACACTACCACCGTAGAGAATCGCCATAGTTGAACCAGCTGGGGTAATTTGAGATAAACCTTCACGAATTTTCGCATGCATATTTTGTGCATCTTCAGGTGACGCGGTTTTACCTGTGCCAATCGCCCAGATCGGTTCATAAGCAATGGTAATATGGGTCCACTGATCTGCATTTACAACAGTGCTGATATCACAAATTTGTTCTAACACCACCTGCTCTGCTTGACCACTTTCACGTTGTGCCAAACTTTCACCGACGCAATAAATAATATGCAAGCCTGCAGCTAAGGCATTTTTCACTTTATCAGCCACCACTTTAGCCGAATCACCGAAAATTTCACGGCGCTCTGAATGACCAATCAGTACATATTCAATCCCGCTGTCTTTCAAGAGTTCTGCACTGACTTCACCGGTATAAGCACCTGTACCGGCAATACGCGATAGATCTTGTGCCACAGTGAACACTTCAGAAGCTGCATCACTAAATTGCGCTTGAGTTGAAAGCAATGCCAGCGTGGTTGGCGCAACACCAATACGACACGCTTCAGCAGGAATATTATTTTGCTTGAGCTGTTGTTTTAAATCTTGAATTAACTGTTGAGCATTAGCCTGCATTGGGTTCATTTTCCAATTGCCTACAACCCACGGAGTAATTGTCAAACCCGACATACATCTAACCTTCTTTCTAAAATGCGCACATTCTACACGGATTTTTTTAATTTAAAGTATATTTTCACTGTGATGTGATGCTTGAAAACTTTTTGTTCAGTTCATATAAATCTAGATTTAACTGAATATCATGAATAAAGATTCGAATAGATCATTCTTTTTATAGATAATCTGCCGACATTCATTGTTTTAAGTATAGAATTATTTAACAAGAAACGTATAATTTTCGTATTCAAATTATAAAATGATTTTAAGGCGTATTGGGGATGAGTCTAGAACCACATGTACCAAAATTTTCGGGGATCAATCGTCGCTTGGTCGATGAAGGGGTTTTGACAGCCCAACAAATGCAAACGGCTGTCGAAAGCGCAAGAAAAAGTCAAAAAAAATTAATTCCTTATTTAATTGAACATCTTAATCTTAAATCATTGATTATTGCTGAACTGACTGCACAAGAGTTTGGTGAACCACTGTTTGATCTCGATGCATACAATCCTGAGATGCTACCCAAAGAGATTGTCGATAAAAATTTGGTTTATCGCCACCAAGTAGTTCCGCTGTTTCAACGGGGTAGCCTGCTTTATGTGGCCACCAGTGATCCAACCAATATGGAAGCCTTGGACGCGATTCGCTTTAACAGCAAGCTCAATGTGCATCCGATTATAGTTGAACAGCATAAACTGGAAAAATTGATTGAAAAGCATTTTCAAGAAGAAACCCAGTTTAATTTTGGTGATGAAGATCTTGATGTCGATGTCGTAGACACAGATCAAAATACCAATCAAGAAGATGACGATCCCTCAGGTGATGATTCACCGATCGTTAAATACATCAACAAACTTTTGGTCGATGCGATTCGAATGGGTGCATCGGACTTGCATTTTGAGCCTTATGAAAAATCCTATCGAGTGCGTTATCGCGTCGATGGTGTGTTGCGTCATATTGCCAATCCCCCACTCCAATTGGCCAATCGTTTAGCCTCACGTTTAAAAGTGATGTCACAAATGGACATTTCTGAAAAACGTACCCCGCAAGATGGTCGTATTAAACTCAAACTATCAAAAACCAAAGCCATTGATTTCCGTGTCAACTGCTTACCGACCTTATTCGGTGAAAAGTTAGTGCTGCGTATTCTCGATCCGTCTAGTGCCATGCTGGGCATTGATGCACTCGGTTATGAAGAAGCGCAAAAACAACTGTTTATGGATGCGTTGGAAAAACCGCAAGGCATGCTGTTAATCACAGGTCCAACCGGTTCAGGTAAAACGGTGTCCTTATATACCGGTCTAAATATCTTGAATACCGAAGACACCAATATTTCGACCGCCGAAGATCCGGTAGAGATTAACTTGGAAGGGATTAATCAGGTCAACGTCAATCCTAAAGTGGGACTGACCTTCTCTGCGGCATTAAAAGCCTTTCTACGTCAAGATCCAGATGTGATCATGGTCGGTGAGATTCGAGACTTAGAAACTGCTGAAATTGCGATTAAAGCGGCTCAAACCGGTCATATGGTGATGTCAACGCTGCATACCAACAGTGCGCCTGAAACTTTAACCCGTTTACGTAACATGGGTGTGCCTTCGTTTAACATTGCCACTTCGGTCAATCTGGTCATTGCCCAGCGTTTGGCACGACGCCTATGCAGTCACTGTAAAGCCCCTGCTGAGATTCCGAAAAACAGTTTGCTTGAAATGGGCTTTACCGAACAAGACTTGGCTGATCCTGAATTTCAGATTTATCAACCGGTGGGGTGCCCTGAATGTCGTGAAGGCTATAAAGGCCGTGTCGGGATTTATGAGGTCATGAAAGTCACGCCTGAAATTTCTAAAATTATTATGGAAGATGGCAATGCCCTTGAAATTGCTCAAGCCTCAGCCAGATTGGGCTTTGATAATTTACGACGTTCAGGCTTAAAGAAAGTGATCAGTGGTTTAACTTCGCTCCAAGAAGTCAATCGCGTGACCAGTGAATAATTAAAAAGAAAATAAGGATAAAACTATGGCGGTCAAGAAAGCACAGATGATGCCGACATTTTCTTACGATGGGGTGGATCGTAAGGGCGTTAAAGTTAAAGGGGAATTGCCTGCACGTAATATGCAATTGGCAAAGGTTACACTGAGAAAACAAGGCATCACCATCAAGAGTATTCGAGAAAAACGTAAAAACATTCTCGAAGGCTTAATGAAAAAAAAGGTATCAACACTCGATATCACAATTTTTACCCGTCAGTTGGCGACCATGATGAAAGCTGGTGTGCCCTTGGTACAAAGCTTTGAAATTGTCGCAGAAGGCTTAGACAATCCAGCCATGCGTGAAGTGGTGCTCGGCATTAAAGGTGAAGTTGAAGGCGGGAATACCTTTGCTGGAGCGTTAAAGAAATACCCACAGCATTTCGACCAATTGTTTTGCTCACTGGTAGAATCGGGTGAACAATCCGGTGCGCTTGAGACCATGCTCGATCGTGTTGCGATTTATAAAGAAAAAAGCGAAATCCTTAAACAAAAAATTAAAAAAGCCATGAAATATCCAATGGCTGTCATTGTGGTCGCATTTATTGTCACAGGCATTTTGATGGTCAAAGTGGTGCCGGTATTCTCTGAGATGTTTGCATCCTTCGGTGCAGAACTGCCTGCCTTTACCCAAATGGTGGTCGGCATGTCAAATTGGACACAAAAATATTGGTTTATTCTGTTGTTAGTGATCATTGCCATGATTTATGGCTTTCTTGAGACCAAAAAACGCAGTAAAAAATTCCGTGACACCTTAGATAAGATGGCACTCAAAGCCCCAATTTTTGGGGATTTGGTCTATAAAGCGATTATTGCCCGTTATAGCCGTACCTTATCCACCACATTCGCAGCAGGCGTACCACTGATTGATGCACTGACCTCTACCGCAGGGGCCACCAACAACGTGGTTTATGAAGAAGCGGTGCTACGAATTCGCGATGATGTCTCGACCGGTCAGCAACTGCAATTTGCCATGCGTGCGACCAATCTTTTTCCATCGATGGCGATCCAAATGGTCGCCATTGGTGAGGAATCGGGTGCCCTCGATGCCATGCTCGATAAAGTCGCAACGCATTATGAAAGTGAGGTCGACAATGCGGTCGATGGTCTCACCTCAATGATGGAACCCTTAATTATGGCGGTACTCGGTGTCTTGGTCGGTGGTCTTGTGATTGCCATGTACCTTCCAATTTTCCAAATGGGTTCTGTGGTGTAATGAACGAACTAATTGCGTATTTTATTCAAAACCCTATAGCCCTCTACATTGCTGTGGGTGTGCTCAGCCTATGTATCGGTAGCTTCCTGAATGTGGTGATTTTCCGCACCCCAAAAATGATGGAACAAGAATGGCAGCAAGAGTGCCAAATGCTACTCCATCCTGAACAACCGATCATTGATCACTCAAAACTCACCCTCAGCAAGCCAGCATCGACTTGTCCCAAATGTCACACTGAAATCCGCTGGTATCAAAATATTCCAGTGATCAGTTGGCTGATGCTGCGTGGTAAATGTGGCACTTGCCAAAATCCAATCAGTGCACGTTATCCCCTGATCGAACTCCTGACTGCACTATGCTCACTGATTGTGGTGGCAGTATTTGGCCCGACCATGCAAATGCTATTTGGTTTGATTTTGACTTGGGTATTGATTGCACTTACTTTTATCGATTTCGATACACAACTTTTGCCGGATCGTTATACCCTACCCTTAGCTGCACTGGGTCTCGCCATTAACAGTTATGCGCTATACACCTCTCCAACTTCTGCGATTTGGGGCTATGTAATTGGCTTTTTGTGTTTGTGGGTGGTGTACTACTTATTTAAAGTGGTCACAGGCAAAGAAGGCATGGGCTATGGTGACTTTAAACTGCTTGCCGCTTTAGGGGCGTGGATGGGGCCGTTCATGTTGCCCTTAATTGTGTTGTTGTCTTCATTGGTTGGTGCCATCATTGGCATTGTGCTACTAAAAATCAGAAAACAGAATCAACCTTTTGCTTTTGGTCCTTATATTGCCATTGCCGGTTGGATCGCTTTCTTGTGGGGCGACCAGATCATGCGGGTTTATCTCGGTAACTTTTAATTATTTCATTATTTTTGAATGCGCGTACAGGAGCAGTGATGTCTTTTATTTTGGGTTTAACAGGGGGCATTGGTAGTGGCAAATCCGCAGCAAGCCAGTGGTTTGAAACCCAAGGCATTACTGTGGTGGATGCTGATATTGTGGCACGTAAAGTGGTACAACCCGGTCAAGCTGCGCTTGCTCAAATTCGACAGCATTTTGGTGATTGGGTGATTCAAGCCGATGGTGAACTCGACCGTAAAGCGCTACGCGAACATATTTTTAAAGTCCCTGAAGCCCGTCAAGTATTAGAGGGCATTACGCATCCTGCGATTCGTCAGGCCATCATTACACAACTCAGTGCTGCCACCAGTGCTTATGCGATTTTGGTGTCACCCCTGCTGTTTGAGACCAATCAACATTTACTGACACAACGCAATCTGTTGATTGATGCCTCGGTTGAATTACAAATTCAACGTGCCAGTCAGCGTGACGGTCAAAGTATTGAACAGATTGAAAAGATCATTCAAGTGCAAATGTCGCGTGAGGAAAAATTGCAACGTGCGGATGATGTGGTGATCAATGATGGTCATTTAGATCATCTCTACAGCCAACTTGAAACTTTACATCAGCAGTATCTAGCCCTTGCTCATTCGTCTTAAAAAAACAGTGATGAAATACTTCTACTTCAATAAAAAAGCAGTCGATTAAGACTGCTTTTTTTGTGCGGATAGTTGTTGCGCTAAACTGTCTTTTCGAAACCAACGCCACGGTTGTAGCGCCCCCACACCCATACCAAGCAAACCACAGACGATGGCTAGACTTAATGGCTCACCTAACAATGGAACGGCAATGATCGCGGCGATAAATGGCGCAAGCGTGACGATACTACCCGCCTTAAATGCGCCCAGTCGCTTAATCGCTTCAATATAGGTTAAGGTCGCCACAATCACCACAAATATGCCGTGGAAAATCGTTTGCATCATCAGATGTGGCAATTCAACCTCTGCCAAATGTTTCGGGAAAAACAGTAAATAAATGGGTACATAAACAATCGCCGACCAAATCGCTACACCCGACATGGCATGCCATGCGGAGATTTTCCATTGTCTAAGTAAAACCGTGAAAATTCCCCACCACATTGCACTGATAAAAAACAGCGCATCACCGAAGCTAAACGCCACACCCGTCGCCTGATACATCAGCACACTCATCAGCAGGATTGAACAAACCATGATGATGAGGCTGAGCCAAGTATGTCGGTCAAAGGGTTGTTTAAACAGAATCCAAGCCGCTACAGCGGTACATAAGGGAATACAGCCATTCAAAAAAATCGCGGCATGGGCTGCAGGCACATAATGAAAAGCGCTGTAGCAGGTGAGGCAATATGCCACACCACCGAGCATCGCCAAGATAAAAGGCTCTTTCTTAAATAGGAATGCGGTGTCTTTTTTATAGAGCAGAATCGGCATTAAAATACAAAATGCCAAAAGAAAGCGTAACGCCGTGATGTCCCACGGGCTGATATGCCAAAGCGCATTCAGCCGTGAGGTAATGGTGAATCCTCCCCAAATACACATGGTAATTGCAACGAAGGCATACCCTTGGTACCGAGCAGGAATCATCATGTATATCTCTTTTTTAACTTAAGCTTGGTGGTCGTTTTAAACCCAAGTTATTTGACGTTACGTTGACGGCAGGCTTCATACAGCGCCATACCCGTTGCCACACTAACATTCAGACTTTGCAAATTACCATTCATCGGGATATAGACTTTCTGGTCACACTGCGACTGAGTGATCGGACGTAACCCGGTATCTTCAGCCCCCATAATAATCGCGATAGGCCCAGTTAAATCACAGTCTTGGATTGGTAGCGCTTGTTCATCCAACATGGTACCGATCACGCGCACATTAAATTCATCTTTAATGTTGCTGAGTGTACGTGCCAAATTGGTCACTTGAATAAACTTCACTTTTTCTGCACCACCGGCTGCCACTTTACGTGCAGTTGGGGTTAAGCCCACTGCGCGGTCACGAGGCACAACCACGGCATCAACACCCATCGCTGCTGCGGTACGAATACATGCGCCCAAGTTATGTGGGTCGGTAATTTGATCGAGCGCCAGCAACATCACATTGCTGTTGGCTTTCAATAAATCTTCTAAATCACGTTCATTCAAAGTCGGATGCGGACGCACAGCTGCCACCACGCCTTGATGGAACGGTTGACCGGCTAATTTTTCCAAGCTGTCACGACTGGCTTTCTGAATGCTCACCCCAAACGGATCAGCCAATTCAAAAATACGTTTTAAACGCGCATCATCACGACCTTTTAAAGCAAATAATGTTAAAACGCGTTCAGGTTCTAACTCCAATAATGACTCCACAGAATGAATGCCATAATAATATTCGGGCTTCGCCATGAACGACCTCAATTGATTTGATTTAAAAAATGAAGAAAACAGAAATGAAAAATCCCGCAAAGCCAACTTTACAGGATTTAAGATGAGGTCTAGTTTAACCGATTTGGCTTAAAATTTCTTGACCTAATTCAGTCTAGACGACTTAGCCTTCTAAATGGCACACGTAATCTAAAACATCATCGGTTTCAATTTTGAATTTGCTGTTGCCCGGTACATAAAAAGACTGACCTGCACGGAACAATTCACTTTCTTCGCTGTCGGCGATTTTCACGCGACATTCACCTGAAATAATTTCCATACGTTCAGGCACATGCGTTTCAAAAGTTAGCGCTTGCTCAGTTGGCAGAATCACACCCAATGTCTTTTTTGTACCGTCTTCGAATTGCACGGTATGACTAATACATGTACCGCCAAAATATACATTTGATTTTTTTACTACAGATACATGGTGAAATTGTGAATTCATGCGTATTCTCCAAATAATGCGCATTGTTTAAATTTTAACGACTGTAGTTTAATTGTGCAGATCAAACTAATCAATCAATGTTTTCAGTTGCATAGATATGCAGAGTATAGGTCTTGGCTTCGAGTTTTTGGGCATAGCTACGGGGCAATTCCACCTCTATTGTTCGATTTGGTAACACCTGACTGCGATAACGACACATATCATTCCCCTGCTCATCTCTGAGCACCCATTCCACCTCTGAGACCTCAGGCAAGCTGACATCGGCCAGCACCTCAGAAGAACCCTCATTCATCCCGACATGAAACTGACTCAAATTTTCATACGCTTTGCTCTGCTTCGCTGTTGGAAATGGCAAACCCTCAAGATCAAAACCCTGACTATCATGGATCATCACACTTTGTGAAAGCGTTGGCCAAATTTGATTTCTCAGATAATGCTGATCGGCAACGCGCTTGCTCAAATAGTTGCCTGAAGCAACATAGTCTTGAATATCTTGTGCCAAGTCTTGGAACACGCCATTAAAACCGCCCCACATGCCTGCCAATACCAGCTCAGTATGCGAATAGAAGTCATGCATACAATGGAACCATTTGTCACTCGCCAACCATTCATCTACGGCGGCACGCTCACGATAAGACACCAATGAATCGGCATCCCGCACCAAGAAGCAATTGACTGTGGGATCATTCATCACCCAAAATCGCCAAAATAGTCCAGATACCGCTTTCTGTGCGTCATTGACTTGAATCACCTGCGCACCTTTGTCTTTTAAACGTTGCTGAATATTTTGCGGCACCGAATCATCGACATAAAAACGACAGGTCCATTCTGGGTAAATTTCTTGGGTTAAATCCAAATTCAGCACAGCGGTTTCACAATAACGGGGTAAAGCCCCAAACAACGAATAGGCAATGATATTTTCTTGAGGATGATTCGGATTAAAACGCGGACGCAACAATGGAATCGGTTGTTTGGGTTGATGGGCGACCTGTTGTTTTTTTGCGTTTAAGGCCAAATGACCATATTTTTTCATCTCTTCAGTTTTAGTCAGAAAATGACAGGTTTCAGTTAAGCCATCATAAATATTCGGATCGACCTTGCCTTGACTATATTCAATCGCTTTTAAATAACGCTGATAGGCTTTCTCATAACGCTTTAACTTCAGTTCAGTGTAGGCCATATCCATTAAGATCGGCGCATGCGTGGGCACCAATTTAAAGGCAGCTAAGATCTGTGCATAGGCCGCTTCATAATCCTGTTTGGCCAAAGCCGCCCGAAAACCTTTGGAGGCCGCATCCAACTTTTTATTCAAGTTCACTGAAGCTTGTGCATGTAGATTTTTTTTATGGGGCGCTACAGGGAGCGGCAGTTTCATTTTCATGGTCATTTTACGTTAGAATTATTGGTATAGACTTATATTAGAATATTTAGTGACTTGTGACAAAAACAAAAGTTCACTATCTTAGAACCTCACTTTCGCAGCTTGGATGCGTTTATGCTGACACACTTAAATCTGATCAATTTTGCTTTAGCCGATAATCTTGCAATTGATATTGAACAAGGCTTCAATGTCCTGACAGGTGAAACCGGTGCAGGTAAATCGCTGCTACTCGATGCTCTGTCGGCATGTTTAGGCGAGCGTACGGACACCAATTATGTCCGTTATGGATCAGACAAAGCCGATGTCACTGCCGTGTTTAGCTATCAAGAACATAGTCCTGAAGCAGAATGGTTAAAAACCCATGAACTGGATGATGAATCCGGTGAGATTCATTTACGTCGGGTGATTTTTGCCACCGGACGCAGCAAAGCATGGATTAACGGCCGTCCAAGCAGCTTATCTGAACTCAAAGAACTCGGACGCTTGCTAGTACAACTGTACAGTCAGCACAGCCAACAGCAACTGTTAGAACCGCCTTATCCCAAACATTGGCTTGACCGTTACAGTAATTTTGGCGCGCATACCCAAGCGGTGAAAGACAGTTATACCACTTGGCAAAGCCATATTCGACAGCATCAAGCCGCTTTGGATGCGCAAGCCACCCGTCTGCAAAAAATTGACAGCTTAACGCTACAACTTGAAGAACTCGAGGATGTGGTTCAGGTCGATTATAAAGAGATTGAGCAAGAGTTTGATCGGCTCAGCCACCATGAACACATCATGTTGGACTGTGGTTATGCCGTGAATGCCTTGGACGAAGCAGAGCAAAACATTAATCAAGAAATTTCAGCCATCATTCGTCGCTTAGAAAGTCATGCCGGACGCAGTGAACAACTGTCTGAAATTTACAATTCATTGGTCAATGCACAAAGTGAGCTCGATGATGCCAGTGCTAATTTAAAACAATTTATTGATCGTCAAAGTTTTGACCCAGAGCGTATGGAAGAACTGAACGGGCAGTTGGAAATTTTCCATCGTTTGGGACGTAAATACCGCGCGCAACCGGAAGATTTAAAACAACTGTTTGAAGACTGGCAAGCAGAACTCGAACAACTGAATCAACTCGAAGACCCTGAAACCTTGGCGGAACAAGTACAGCAGTCGCATCAAGTGTTTTTGGAAAAAGCCCAACATTTGGATGAGATTCGCCGTGAAGCCGCTGAACCTTTGGCGAAAAAGCTCACCGAACAAGTCAAACAACTGGCGCTTCCTGAGGCCTATTTCGAATTTAAGTTTGAGCCATTGGAGCAACCTTCTGCGGAAGGCTTTAGCTTTATTCAACTGCTGTTTACCGCCAACAAAGGTATTCCTGCACAGCCTTTAGGCCGTGTCGCCTCAGGTGGTGAGTTATCGCGAATTGCGCTCGTGATGCAAGTGATGAACGCGGAAAAAACCGAAGCGGAAGTCTTGGTCTTTGACGAAATTGATGTCGGGATCAGTGGCGGGACGGCTGAAATTGTCGGTCGTCTTTTGGCGGGATTGGGTCAACATGTACAAATTCTGTGTATTACCCATCAGGCGCAAGTGGCAGCACAATCGGATCAGCATTTATTGGTGAAAAAACTGCAAACCGATCCTGCCAGCAGTACCATTTTTGCCTTGGAAGAAGATGGCCGTATTGATGAATTGGCACGTATGACTGGAGGGGTTGAAATCAGTGAAACCACCTTGCAACATGCCAAACAACTGCGTCAATTAAAATTTCAAAGTGTGAATAGCGGCTCTTAAGCTTGTTAAACCATCTGTTCTTAAACGACAGTGGATTCATCATGCGATTCACCTCTCTTGAATTCACCCCTCTTGAATTCACCTGTCTTGATCAAAGAAGGAGAGCGGTTTAGATTTAAATGCGCATGATGCTTGTTTTAAACCGATAAAGCCCACAAATAAAGATTGTTGATTCAAGATCAGTGACGTATGTTATAACTGTAACATTCAATAAAAAACTAAAAGCATGATTTAAAATTCGTTTTATTGACGATTCATTCACGAGAAGGAGCAGCCATTCGGTGAGCAAACAATTTCTGACCCATCGTTGTCTAATCGCCCCACCTGACTTGGCAGATGATTTCTTTGCCAATACTGTGGTTTATATTGCTCGACATGATGAAGAAGGTGCTCAAGGCATTATTATCAATCGCCCAACCAACATCCAAGTCAAAGAACTGTTAAATGATCTCGACATTGAAGCCGATCATGTCAATCCGCATGCGGTGTTACAAGGTGGGCCTTTACGTCCTGAAGCTGGCTTTGTGCTGCATACCGGTCAACCGACATGGCATTCCTCCATTGCAGTCGGGGAAAACCTGTGTATTACCACCAGTAAAGATATTTTAGATGCAATTGCTCAAAATCAAGGCGTTGGTAATTATCAAATTGCTTTAGGCTATACCAGTTGGGGCAAAAACCAACTCGAAGATGAGATGGCTCGTGGAGACTGGCTCATTTGCGATTCCGACATGGATTTAATTTTTAACTTACCTTATGACGATCGCTGGGATGCAGCCTTTAAAAAAATTGGCATAGATCGGACTTGGTTATCTTCAGAGATTGGACATGCCTGATACCCAGCCACAACTGATTATGGCTTTTGATTTTGGTACACAAAAAACCGGCATGGCGGTGGGCTCTTCCCTCATTGAAAGTGCCACCCCACTTGCGTTACTCCCAATGAAAGATGGCATCCCGAATTGGGATGAATTGCTGAAAATCGTGAAACAGCATCAACCGAATCTATTCTTGGTCGGTTTGCCACTGAATATGGATGACAGTGAATCTGAATTGTCGGCACGGGCACGCAAATTTGCGCGTCGTCTACGTCATCAGACCAACATCACCACCTGGATGGTCGATGAACGTCTGACCACACGTGAAGCGCGTGATGAACTGGATCATTATCAAGCGCAAGGGCGTGGCAGGAAACTCTCTGCCGACAGTATTGCCGCAGCCTTATTTATTGAAAGTTGGTATCGCAACTCTGAAGGGATTAGCCCTTAATACCTATATCCAAATACGCACATTTAATTTGATGCTCGAATCACTCAGGATTCAACATCAAGAGCACAGGTCTAAGCATAAAAAAAGCATCCACGAAGGATGCTTTTTTTAGCTCATGAAAATGGCTTAGTCATCATGTTTGGTGAGTACATGCACAGTCGCAGTACGCCCTGCCACAAAGGCCAATTCATTCTTCGGTGCTTCATCCAATACAATACGTACAGGTACACGTTGCGCCAAACGTACCCAGTTAAAGGTTGGATTGACGTTCGCCAATACACCATTGGTTGAAGTACGTTCACGGTCTTCAATACCCGGTGCAATCCCTTGTACATGCCCTTTAATGGTTTGCGTATCGCCCATTAAACGGATGCTGACTTTGTCACCAATGTTAATACGGTTGAGTTTGGTTTCTTCGAAATAACCCACGACATACAGTTTTTTACGATCCAAAATACCGGCAACGCCTTGACCCACTTGTACATAGTTACCGACACGAAGTTCGAAGTTCGACAAGGTGCCATCTTCAGGTGCCACCACTTCAGCACGGGTACGGTTCAATTCAGCCAAGTGTAGTTGACTGGTGGCTGCTTTAATCAACGCTTTTTGCTCGATGATTTTTGCTTTCGCCTGTTCTACCGCAGCTTCAAGTTGATGATGCTCAGCATGCTCTTGCTCAACAGTGGTGTTCGCCAAATCTTGCTCTTGTTTCGAAATTGAACCATCGTTAAATTTCGAATAACGCTCAGCAGTACGTTGAGCAAATTCAGTAGTGACATGGGACTTTCTGACATTAGCTTCAGCAGCAGCTAATTCAGCCTCTGCCGCCTCTAAAGTCGATTTGTATTTGGCAATCTCAGCTTTGGCATTTTCAACGGCCAATTCTTGACGCGCCAAATCGACACGGAACAACACCTGACCTTTTTTCACGGTTTGGTTATCATGCACCAACACTTCTGTCACCAAGCCGGCAATATCTGAAGAAATTTTCATGACATCGCCACGCACACGTGCATCTCGAGTCCAAGGTACTGAATTGTAATAATTCCATAGATTGAACACAGCAAAAACTGCGATGAGTGCTGTCACCAGTAAAACCAAGGGCCGAATCATTTTACGTGAATCGATAACTTTCATACGGTTACTCACTCATACTCAAAAAATAACTCATGGAACTGCTACGCATTAGAAACCACTCCAAACAAAGCCCCAATGCACGAGCAACAACAGCACGAGGTAAAGACAAAAATTAAATAGACCTAAAAATGCATCTGAACCCTGATCCATCCATTTATCGGTGTATCGAATCACGATCAGCATCAGGATATAGGCCACCAAGCCTTGGATTAACAGTGTCGGGACATAGACACCATAAACGTTAAACTCACCCATGTTACGCCACCTGAAGCGGTTGATTCACAGGTTCAGCACGAATAGAACGGCATAAACTACTACGAATATTGTTTAAAGAAATCTGTAAGCGTTGCGCAATATCGGCATCTTCATAGTTGCTCGATTGCGCTAAGATCAGACTCATCTGATCAATCAAATTTTGACGTAACATTTCATGTTCTAGGTGAAGTTGTTTAGAGCGGAAGTAATCATCGAGCAACTGTTGTAGGTGCGCTAGATTTTGCGTCAGTATATGCTCTTGTGGCATCTTTATCAGCAATTCATTCAATCGCGTCAGATCAATCACCGCACTCACCTCGATCAATGATAAATTAATTTCACGCTTCAATTCTTCAGACTGCACTTGTTTGGTGTTTAAAATCCCAATACGGTCGAGCATGCTGCACAGTTGGGTTTTAAATTCTAGACCAAAGGGCAAATACATGGTTTCGCGTACTGACTTGTAATGCAAGGTTAAAATCCGAGTTGCGGTAATATCCGGCGACATGGCGCGAACAAAATAAATCACCACTGCAGCAATAAACGGCCCAAAGAAATTGGCAATTGAACCATCAAAAGATGCAATCTGATCCAGCACATACTCATTTTGCAAGTTTAATTCCATAATCGTACACATCAACAAAGGCAGTGCCAATGACGACAAGGGCGGATGTGGAAATAAACTCACACAGAAAATGATAAACGGCGACAACACCAATGCCAGTTGCCAAAACTCAGTCACATAAGGCAACACGCCAAAGGCATAAATAAACACCACCACCGCCGTATAAAACGTCGCACGAATAAAGATTTTCAGTGCCGGTACTGGGTTATCCATCGCTGCCATGATACACACGCAGATCGAGGTCAGTGATGCCACCATATAACCGTACTTCCAACCGGTGATAATCCACATCGAACCTGCAATAAAAATCGCAAGGAATGCCGAAATCCCACCACGCACCGCCACACCATAGTCACGGTGCAAACTTGGGTAAGAGGTACTTAAGGACACAATATGTGGCGGTAAGTGCTTCTCACCTTTTTGAATCAAATACCAAATAATTTTTACGGTTTGCACATTTTGAATGAAATGGCGAATGTCCATTTTCAAACTGTGCAACATCACTTGCTGTTCAGGCAAGGCCGCTTCAAATACCGCTTCAAAGTCATCATCAAACTGCTGTGGCAACACATTTAAATAGTGTTCAGGCAAGGTGGTACTTTGCAATAGAAAGTGATCGACATCTTGCTGTAACACCGCCAATGCCGGACGATAACCTTTATCCATCTCATCCAACTGGGTGAGACGTTCCGAAATCGCCACCAAGTTGGTGGTCAAAATCGACAACTGATGCAGCAATTCCTGCAACGGTTTGGTCATGCCTCTAAATTTGGATTTTTCATACCACAGATGCACGGACAATGCGTGAATCTCGGAGGCATCACTGTTTACCCGCGCCAACAAAGTGGTGTAATTGGTTTGATGGGTTTCATCACTTAAAATAATACGAAAAAGTTTCTCGGTATCTTGTAAGGTTTTCCCCACCCGACTTTGCAGTACCGGCCCAATATGCACGGGGAAAATCGTAGCAGACACCACTGCACTACACACCACACCAATGGAGATCTCAATAAAGCGACCCAGCGCCATATCAAAGATACTCTGCTCATTCATATACAGAATGTCATTAAAGGTAATAATGACGACTGTATAACCCGCCAACATAAAGAAATAACTTCGTGCGGTACGGTCAAGCAAAGAAATGTATAAACAAAAACCCACCCAAGCCGACATGCAGAAAGTAAATAACCACGGCATGTGAATCAAACGTGGGGTCAGAATCACCGCCACTGCAGCACCGGTCATGGTGCCCATAATGCGGTAGAAACTTTTGGATGACACCATGCCCGAGTAGGGATTGGCCAACAAGAACACCGTCGCCATTGCCCACAAAGGATTAGACAAGTCCAATGAAAACGCGATATACAATGCCAAAAGACTGGCAAAGCACGTTTTAGTCGCAAAAATCATGTCCATTTTACGTGGACGTAATTCGAGCAATTGCTTGGTTAACAACATGGAGTCATCTCAGCGCTACAGCTTTAGGTTTAAACAATATCTTTTTTCAATGACGACTAAAGCACCCGACGAACGCTTAAGCTTCATCGCGTGCTTGAGTGAGATATTTGCATGTTTAACTATGCTATCAGCAATGGATCGTCGATCGAAGGAATTGCAGAAATTACCTTGAAAATTTGTTAAAATCCGTCAAGGCCATTCAAAATCATCAATTGGTCGAGTTGACAATTCATCATTAGATATTTAGGTGGGGTATTTTTTCAAACAATCCCTCATTAGTCAATCTAAATATCTTAATATGATAATTTATAAAATTTTATTTATCTAATGGTAGTATTTTTACCATCTATTCTCAATCCTTCTGATTGAATTTAGCCAAATAAAATAACCGAGCGCTTGCTCTTTTTCGAACCATATCTGGTCGTTTTTTGATATAAACTACAGATGATTCTCTTTCATCTCTCTTTTCTTTTTTGCAGGTAATTATGGCGCTTTCTAGTTTTGGTAAGATTCTCACCGTTTTAGATTTATTTTCGGTCGACCGTCCTATCATAAATGTAGATCTGATTAGCCAAGAATTGGGCCTTTCTACACCAACAAGCTACCGTTATTTAAAAGAATTGGTTTCTGCTGAATTACTACAACGCATCAGCGGTACCTCAGGCGACTACACTTTAGGCTCTAAAATCGCGGTTTTAGATTATATTTCTCGCAGTACCGACCCCTTGGTGCAAATCAGTATTCCGTTCATGCGTCAAATTGTGGAACGCACTGAATTTAGCTGCATTTTAAGTCATCTCAATCATGACTTCTGTATTGATTTACATCACGAATACTACAAAGACGTGAAACTGCTGTCTTATGGTCGGGGTTCACCGCGTCCGATTTTTATGGGGGCTTCACCAAAAACCATCGTGTCGCATTTTTCCAAACAAAAGTTACTGCATTACTACGGTCGTTTTTCCAACCATCTAAAAGAGATCGGTTTTGCTGAAGATGAGCATGAATTTTTCATCAAAATGAAAAAGATCAAAAAACAAGGTCATTATTTTTCCAAAGGTGAACTTGATCCCAATGTCGCGGCGCTATCTGTCCCTATCAAATACTCACCTAAAGAAGCGCCACTGGCTTTGACCTTACTCGCCACCAAAAACCGCTTTGAATTTGTTAATCAAGAGAAGTTAGTAGAAATCTTGCAAGAAAATGCAGCATTGATTGAAAAAGAATTCGCTGCGTTATCTCAGGATTAGGTCAGAAAGTGAAATGACCCAAACCTCATCATGGTTCAGTATTGTTCATGCATGGTTGGTATCTTGGGCATCCTGTTAGCTTTCAGCCCTTTTGGCATCTTGATAAAAATAGCGAAAGGTCAGATTAATTCTAGGCGCTAACACGCGGGTAGATTTGGCCAACATATGTTTCCAATAGCGCTGGGTCTGCCCTTTCATCACAATCAATTGACCACTGTGCAACATTAAATCGACCGTTTGCTTTTGAGTTTTATGTTTAAAACGAAATTTACGGCTTGCGCCTAGGCTTAACGATGCAATCACGGTTTCACGCTCAGGCGACCTTAAACTGGCTTCATCATCACTGTGCCAACCCATAGCTTGCTGTCCGTTTTCATATAAATTGGCTAAACAAGAATTAAAAACCTGTCCGGTTTCAGCTTCCACCTGTTGTTTTAAGGCCAATAGCAATGGATTCCACAGATGCGCTTGTTTGGCCATGCCTGAATAATGGTAGTGATAGTCTTGATCGCCATACCATGCGATTTTGCGCGCTGTTTTAAAATATTTACCATACAATAAGACTTCATCCTGTTGCCATGCCAAATACCGGTAAAAATAATCAAAGTACTGCTGTGCCTGATCAGCATCTAAAATCAAACCACAGTCTTCTACCTCGCCATCAAACGGCAATAGATTTGGATTCGGTTCAGGGGCAAATAAGTCGAAATTCATAGTCATTTTCGTGATCAGCAAGCATTTATTTTAAAGCAAATCTAAAGTTCACAATTTGAAACATTGTATATGCTTGTGAGCCTGCCTTTACAGGCATAGACTGTCACTCATTCTCACAATAAAAACAAACGCTTATGAACCTATGGCAATTGTTTCAAAAACTTAAACCCTTTGTACGTCCCTATAAATTGTTGGTCATCGCCACCTTATTGTTAACCCTTGTTGGCTCACTCACCGCACAGGTCAATGCACTGACCTTGCAATATGCGGTAGACAGCATCAATAAACTGGTAGAAGCCGGCAAAGGACTCGATGCTGGTTGGCATATTTTAATCACCATTACCGCGATTTTATTGGGTAAAGAAATCATCAATGCCATCGTGCAATTTGGGCAAAAATTTTATGGTGAAAAACTGCGCATTTTGGTGTCTCAAGACTTGGCGCAAGACATCATTGAGAAATTCCTCAAGTATCGCTTGGCGTTTTTCAATCAAGACAACAACCAAGCTGGTAAATTGCAAACCCGTATTGACCGAGGCATTGGCTCTTTAACCCGTTTGGTGCAAATTTTCTTTATCGATATTTTGCCGTTATTTACCAGTGCCCTTGTGGCTTTGGGCCTGATGTTTTATGCCAATGTCTATGTCGGTTTAGTGGCTTTAAGTATCGTGCCAATTTACTTCTGGTTGACCTATAAACAAGCACAAAAACTGGGCAGTTGGCGCCGTAATCTGCGTGATGGTCGTGAGAAAAAAAGTCAGGGTATTTTGGGCATCATTAACTCAATTACTGTGATCAAATCGTTTAACCGTGAGTCGATTGAATCTGAAAAACAACTCAAGTTACAACGCGAGTTAACCCACAATCAAATGCAAACCCGCCAAACCAGTTTTGTTTTTGACGGCGTCAAAACCTTTATTGAGCAAATCGGGATTGTACTGATCATTATTTTGACGGCGTATTTCGTACTCGATGGTCAGATGAGTATCGGCATGATCATGTATCACGTGTTGTTATTCAACAACGTGTCTGCGCCGATTCGTTCATTACATCGCATTTATGATGAAATTAACGATGCCATGATCTATTCAGAAAGCTTCTTTCAAATTTCAGAAGCCGATCATGAAATCGAAACCAGTGGTACGGAAAAACCACAAGTTCAGGGTCGTTTTGAACTGAAAAATGTCGACTTCACTTACCCGAATGGCTTTAAAGCCTTGCACGATATCAATATGAGCATTCGCCCCAATAAAATCACTGCATTGGTCGGTTTATCTGGTGCCGGTAAATCAACCTTGATCAGTCTGTTAGATAAATTCTTTGAGCCTGATTCAGGACAAATTTTATTGGATGGTGTCAATATCCAAGACATGGACACGCAGTATTTACGTGATCATATTGGTTTGGTGTTGCAAAAAAACCATATTTTCCAAGGTTCAATCTTTGAAAATATTCGCTATGGTAAAACCGATGCCAGTTTGCAAGATGTGCAAGAAGCAGCACGTAAAGCCTCGATTCATGAGCAAATTTTACAATTGCCTCAAGGTTATGACGCCGATGCATTGATGCTCTCCGGCGGTCAACAACAGCGTATTGCGTTGGCCCGTATGTTCCTGAAAAATCCACCGATCATTTTCTTGGATGAACCGACTGCAAGTCTCGATGCGATTGCCTCTGAACAGATCAAACAAAGTTTGGATCAAATCAAACAAGGTCGTACCGTGATTATGATTTCACATAGCTTGTCGCAAATCATTGATGCGGACTACACCTATGTGATGAAAGAAGGTCGGATTGTGGAGCATGGTGAACATGATGCGCTGTATCACCAAGAAGGGACCTATAAAGAAATTTTCGATGCGATGGCGAAGAGCCTAAACATTGAAAAAATCGCGCGTACGTTTGAGGATGATGCGGAGGAAGAAACCCATAGCTAAAAATGACTTGTGCAATGAAGAACAAAACAAGGGTTTTGGAACTCCATCCAACCTAAAATCTTAACCACAATTCAATTCACAATAAACCTTCCCTCTCCTTAAAAAGGAGAGGGTTAGGGAGAGGATGTAATAAACGTTCAGCCATAAAAAAAAGCCCCAATCTCGGGGCTTTTTTTTATGGCCTGATTAAGGCTGTTTTAAATACGGCCACGCCGCTTTTAAATAAATAAACATCGACCACAGGGTCAGAATCACAGCAGTATATAGCAGTGCATAAGCCAACATTTCAAGCGGTTGCCAGTTCAACAAGAACACTGAAATCGCAATCATTTGAAAGGCCGTTTTATATTTACCTACAGTCGATACTGCAACATTAGTCCGCGCACCCAGTTCAGCCATCCATTCACGCAAAGCGGATACGGTAATTTCACGTGAAATAATCACAATCGCAGCAAAAGCCATCGAAATTGACGGTTGCCATTGCACCAAAACAATCAGCGCTGCTGCAACCATTAACTTATCGGCCACGGGGTCTAAAAAGCGCCCAAAAGCGGAAGTTTGATTTAATGTTCGTGCCAAATAGCCATCAAACCAATCGGTAATCGCAGCCACAACAAAAATGCCAGTCAAAATAATATGACGGGTCATACTGCCTTCATGACCACTCACGCCGATTGCCGGTGGCCAATAGGAAATAATCAAAAAAACAGGAATTAACGCAATTCGAGCTAGCGTCAAGATATTTGGAATATTCAGGATACGACCTGTAGTCATAGACACCGCCAGTTTGTCCCCTATTGTCTCTAGATCGACAATAAAAACTTGAGCTTTAATTGGGTTTAATGCGCTTACTTTAAACGATTCATACCCAACTGTCGACTAGGCAAATACGGTAACTGTTTGCCTAGAAATCGCAATTAATTGATTATTTTGATCCCAAATATGTGCATATTCAGTTGCATAGCCATGTTCAGCATAATCGGTGAATACTTTATATTTAAACCAATCTAAACGTTGAAACTTCACAGAATCCAATAGTGTCACATGCCATGACAGTGAGCTACCCGGCGCAGGCACCTTCAATACTGGAAATGCACCTGCCGGCCAAATATCTAACAGCGCTAAAAACTCAGGCGTAGACATTGCCCCTTGACCAAATTTTTCAGTAAATCTAAACCATCCACCAAAGTCAGGCTGTACACTGCCTGAACAGGGATACGCCCCTTCCGCCCATGCCAAATCAAAATTTTGGTAACACTGTGGCATCAATTGGTTATGCGGAATAATCAGCAACTCTTCGGGCTTTGGATAATCCGGTGCAGCACGTTGCTGTTGAATATTCAGCACCGATTCCCGCTCCAAACCAAAGCTCGCCAATAAGATACTCATCACGGCGTCATCTTGCCAAACCCGAGCTTCAACCGTGGTCACCGACTTACCCTGTCTTAAAATTTCCACCGTAACTTTCACGGGTTTTTCTTGTACCGGTGCGACAAAACTCACACTGGTACTGAGCAAGCGTTTACTCGGATCATTGACCGCCAAGATCGCTTTATGCAACATCATGGCGGTAGACAGTCCACCAAAAATGGTGCGTCCTTGTAACCATCCTTTGGGAATATCCACCCACTCTTGTTGTTCAAGATCTGCAAATAATTGCGTCAAAGACATCCGGCTTACTCAGTTTAAACTTTTGCTTCGAGCATGCAGATTTTTAATACAGAGGTAAATGATCAATGACCCATCGGTCAATGAGCATTTTAGCAAATCGTACCTCGTTCATGGTTAAAGAGACTTGTCAGCATGAGCCACGCCGTTATTTAAAATAAACTAGAGCGACACTTACTCATGCAACACTTTATAAATGGTTCTCGCCATCACGTCGCCTAAGCCGGGCACCAGTTTCAAATCATGTTCTGAGGCTTTCAGCACGCCTTGAATCCCACCAAAATGGGTCAATAAATCACGCCGACGTTTTGGGCCTAAACCGGGAATCGCCTCTAACACCGATTGTCCACGGCGTTTATCTCGTTTGGCACGATGTTTGGTAATCGCAAAACGATGTGCTTCATCTCGAACTTGTTGAATCAGATGCAAGGCTTTATGGTCTTCAGGCAACTGAATCTTGGTACCATCGGTAAAATGCAAAGTTTCTAAGCCGGGTTTACGCCCCTCACCTTTCGACACCCCAACCATAAATGCTTCAAGCCCCAAGTCTTTCATCACATCCATCGCCATATGTAATTGCCCTTTACCACCATCGATCAACAGCAAATCAGGCAACATGGCTTTTTTATAACGGCGGGTTAAGGCTTGACGCATGGCCGCATAGTCATCGCCACCGGTAATGTCTTCAATCGCAAACTGACGATAATCCCGTTTACGAATGCCGCCACTGTCAAAGACGACACAAGAGGCAATAGTCGCTTCCCCCATGGTATGCGAAATATCAAAACACTCGATCCGATCTATCGGACGCCCCACCACTTGTTCAAGCTGATGAAAGCGCTCATTCAGCTCAAAATGATTGGCCAACTGCCCTTTAATCGAATGTTGGACATTCATGCTGGCAAGCTCAAGCCATTCCGCACGCGTTTCACGGACTTTGTGTTTAATCTGAATTTTCTTCTCAAAGTGTTGTTGTAGTGCCTGTTCTAAATCAGTACGATCCGGCACCTCAACATTCACAATCAGCTCGGTCGGAATCTCATCGGCGACTTGGAAGTAAAAATTGGCGATAAAGTCCGACAGCATCTGCCCCAAATCATCCCCAATCATATCGGGGAAATAGCTTTTGCCACCGAGCATTTTCCCGTTACGCACATGCATGATTTGTACACAAGTCACACCGGCTTGATGCGCAATCGCTAGAATATCCGCTTCACCTTTGAGCTTATAAATCGCCTGCTGCGCCTGTACATCACGAAGTAATGCCATACGGTCACGGAAAAACACGGCTTTTTCAAACTCTAAAGCTTCGGCTGCCGCTTCCATTTTGGAAATCAGTTCTTGATTCAACTCTTTGGTATCGCCCTGCAAAAAGCGAATCGAGTTATCGACATCTTCTTTATAGTCTTCTGGAGAAATCAGCCCGACACACGGCGCTGAACAGCGTTTGATTTGATACTGCAAACATGGACGCTTACGCTGAGCAAAATAACTGTTTTCACATTGGCGTACATTAAACAATTTTTGCAGCACGAGTAGCGTGTCTCGCGCATTATACGCACTTGGATAAGGTCCAAAAAACTTACCGACTTGATGCTTCCCTTTGCCCCGACCCGACGCAATGCGTGGATAAGGTTTATCCGCTGAGACAAAAATATAAACATAGGATTTATCATCCCGCAGCATAATGTTATACGGCGGACGATGCAGTTTAATCAGGTTTTGTTCGAGCAATAATGCTTCGGTTTCAGAACGCACCACCAAAGTTTCGATGTCGTAAATCCGTGCCACTAAGGCTTGGGTTTTTGGGTGCTCAAGGGTTTTGACAAAGTAACTCGAGACACGATTTTTCAGATTTTTGGCTTTCCCGACATACAACAATTCACCGTCTTTGCCGAGCATGCGATACACCCCCGGCAAGGTGGTCATATTGGCTAAAATCTTTTCAATATTGTCTCGTGCGTTTTCGTTCACATTGATCCTAAATCAAAGCAGAAGGGTTGTCTCATAATGTGATGGTTTATCGAACATTTTCAAGGTAATTTGAGTCTTATTGTGCATCAGAACATTGCAACGATCATTTTATTGCTAAAAGCTCTCAATTCACGCCAATGATTTTGCTATGCTGAAATCATCTGCTGATTTGAGATCGAAACGGATGACCACCAATCCAGCACTTCATATCGTGAAGCCTCAGACCTCCTCACAACACCCTGCTGAACGTCAGCGCTTGATTGGACAGCCACGTTTTCATTTCGATCCGCAACAGGTCATGCAACTTTTGAAACAACGCATTATTGGACAAGATGCAGCATTGGCTGAAATTGAAAAAATGCTGAATGTGGTCAAAGCTGATTTCTCTAGTCCCGAACGTCCATTGTCCGTGACCTTAATGTTGGGTCCAACTGGAGTCGGTAAAACCGAAACGGTGCGTTTAATTGCTGAAGCGATTTACGGTCGCCCCGATGCCTTTTGCCGTATTGATATGAACACCTTAGCGCAGGAGCATTATGCCGCGGCTATCACCGGTGCGCCTCCCGGTTACGTGGGGTCTAAAGAGGGTCATAGCCTGTTTGATGAAACCGCCATTGCAGGCTCACATACCCGTCCGGGTATTGTGCTGTTTGATGAATTGGAAAAAGCCTCTAATGAGGTCATTCGCGGTCTGATGAATGTCTTAGATCGTGGCAAACTGACCCTGACCTCGGGTACCAAAACCATCGACTTCACCAACTGTATGATCTTTATGACCAGTAATGTCGGTGCGCAAGCCGCACAGCAATACTTAGATAAATTGAATTTCCTGCCGAAAAAAATGCAGGCTCTGTGTCTAAAACGCGTGCCGACCCAAACCATTATTGAAAAGGTCATGCATCGTAAATTCGACCCTGAATTTATCAACCGTATTGATCGAACATTGCATTATCAAGCCGTTCAGGATGATGCTTTACCGCGTTTAGTCGAGATTGAACTCGAGAAATTGAATCAACGCTTACAACATCAAAAACGGACTGTGCATTTGACCGATGCAGCTAAAGCACATTTTTATCAAGGACATGATATTCGTTATGGCGCACGTCATTTGGCGAGAAAGATGCGGACAGAGTTGGAGCCGATTTTAGCGGTATATTTCTTACAGCAGCCCGAGCAAACTGATTTATATATTGATTTTCAACATAATGCATTAAAGATCAAAGACTAAAACCTAATAGATTTGTATTGGTGCAGTAGTGATCCATTCGAAAATTTGACCTTGAGTCACCAAGACATAACTCGAAAGTGAATCTGCATAGATCGACTCACTTTCCTGATTAAAATAGCTTAAGAAATGCGTATGCTCTACTTTCATTAACCATGTTTTACCGTCAAGATTTTGATTGGCTAAGGTATGAAATGCACACCCCTCTTCAATCATTTTAAATGCCAATACAGCTTCGCACCTTACGGTTTTTTGATCTGCATGAAAGTCCAATACAATATTTAGCACAGAACCATCATATTGAAACTCATCGATAGAGGGGATGCGCTGCGCTACATTATGCTCTAATACCGTCCAAGGAGATTGGGTTGTACGCTTGGAATATAAATAGTCCCGTTCAGGATCGACTCCATCTAACCCCCAACGCTTCAAGAGGCAGATCAAAGACTTGTGCCTGTTGATGCACTAAAGACATCACTTCATACATGGCCATCGAATAGCCCAATTCATAGTCATCTTTAAACGCGCCTTGACTTGAATGATCTGCCTTTTCTTTCAGATGAAAACAAAGATCGATAAGAAAAGCATCCCTTTGCAATGTCGAATTCATCTTTTGTATTCACCTCAAGTATGTGTTCTGCGTACTAAAACTTGTTTAGTTCTTTAAATAACGCTCAAAAATTTCACTAAAATCATAATTCTCAATTTCTCTTATTCTTTGATTGGCGTAGTCTTCCACTTGTTGTGCCGTTTGGTTAATGATTTCAGGTAGATTTAAAATCACCTGTTCACTCAGTTCACGCAAATTAAACATCTTCTGCACGTTTTCATTACTTTGCAAAAGTAGATTGCGTCGACGGTTAATCTCTTTAAAGCTTTCTCCAATCGTAAACAGCGCTTTATACAGATCTCGAATTTTCTCGATTTGCTTTTTATCAATATCAATTGAAAAGCTTTGCTCACCCAATTGGAATTTAATTTCGGCATCTAAATCGACGGAACCTGCAGTTTCCAACATCACATGCTTGATCGGATGATGTCGGTATAAATAACGATACAACATGCGCTTTTTACTCATGGCACTTTTACCATCTAAGTGCATAAATGCGACATTGGTAAAACAATATTCATCGGTCTTACTTTTAATCACAAAGAAGATTTTTTCGTTATCTTCATGAAAAATATAGTCATCAATATCAGTTTTATTAAAATCTTGGGGTTCAATAATCGTCCCAATATCACTGGTACCCATCATTTCTGAAGCTAAGTTTTTAAACATTATTCTGACAAGCTCTTTTATAGATTATCGACACAAACTAAAAAACTAACCGCAACAACTCAATATGACATTTGTTATAAAAAAAGCGCCCTCAGGGCGCTTTTCATTGAGCAGACATCGATCTATTTAAAACACATAAGGACGGATAAAGATCAGGAAGAAAATCCCCAGCATCAGGAACCATTTTAAAAAGTAATATAACTGACGATTGGTTTTCTTTAAGGCTTTGGCCTTAATCCGGAACTGATACACATAACCAAATACCTTGTTTAAACCACCGGTTTGATCGCCGGCTTCATTCGGTGAACTGGCTGCGGTCATCACGTTTTTACCAAACCAATGATTAAAACGCGCCATTAAGCGAGATTTAAGTGGACGTTCTACATCGGCAAAGAAAATGATCCGGTTTTGGTCGGTGGTGTTTTCTGCATAGTGAATATAGGTTTCATCAAACACCACACTTTTGCCATCACGCCATGAATAACGCTGACCATCGACATCGATAAAACAACGGTCATCATTCGGTGTCATCAGCCCCAAGTGATAGCGCAATGAACCTGCATACGGGTCACGATGACGAACCAAACGACTGTCAGGCGCGAGCTCGGTAAACATCGCGGCTTTAATGCTCGGTAAGGTTTTCAGTAAAGCTGTGGTTTTAGGGCAAAGCTCTGCCGCAGACGGATGTGCAGAGTCATACCATTTTAAATAAAAACGTTTCCAACCGGTTTTAAAAAATGAGTTAAAGCCCAAGTCGTCATAACTGCTTGAGGCTTTAATACCCCCCTTTTCATACAGGGCTTTGGCTTCGTCGCGAATCATTTCCCAGTTTTCATCGAGAACCTTGAGATCTTTAAATTCTTGGGTGTCGATATAGGGTTGGTTGGGAACTTTGGAGAAGAGATACATCAAAAAATTGATGGGTGCCAAAAGGGTCGAATGATCGAAAAATTGACGATAAAAAGAGTGTCGAACTTTACCGCGATTTTGGATATACAAGGCAGAAATCACAAATATCGCGAGGATAATCCACTTCATCATTTGGGAGCTCAGCTGTCAGTAAAGTTTATAAGCCGCTATAAACCTGAATGGTAGGAAAGACAAACAAAATAACAAGCGCAATATTTTAGCAACATTTGTCTGTTTTTTGCCAACCTGTTTCAACCCCAAAAGCTATATTGCTTATAGCGCTAAGGCCATATTTTTCACGATTGACTTTTCTGCCTAAAATTATTTAATTTTCTTGGCATTGAAATCGCCTTAAAAACCCCTATATTCAATCAGCGAGACGATTAAAAATTTGAATTGAAACAAAAACTTCATAACGAGCATCAGCAACACTCAAGTCGTGCGCTTAAAATTCAACAGGCGATTATCGAAAAAAATAGATGACCCTTGCGTCACGGCTTGATACAACTTGTTATGTTCTTTTTGGATATAGTTATCGTAAGATTAGCGAAGCATCGATGTGCGCAGGATTGGCGTACACGCTTCAAAACATCAACTTAGAAGTCCTCCAAAATAAGGAGATCAGGGCATGATCCACGCTGGCAATGCCATTACCGTCCAAATACTTTCGGACGGAATTGCAGAATTCCGCTTTGACTTACAAGGTGAGTCGGTTAACAAATTCGACCGTGTAACAATTGAAGACTTTAAAGCAGCCATCGCTGCGGTTAAAGCAAACGCTGAGATTAAAGGTCTTATCGTGACTTCAGGCAAATCTACGTTCATCGTGGGTGCCGACATCACTGAATTTGGTGAAAACTTCGCGCAAGGCGCTGACAAAATTGTGGAATGGGCAATGCCTGTTCATGACATTTTCAACAGCTTTGAAGATTTAGACATTCCTAAAGTTGCTGCAATCAATGGTATCGCATTGGGCGGTGGCTTTGAAATGTGCATGGTGTGTGACTACCGTGTCATGTCTGACAAAGCAACCGTCGGTCTACCAGAAGTTAAACTCGGCATCATCCCTGGTTTCGGTGGTACGGTTCGTTTAAGCCGTGTGATTGGTATCGACAATGCGGTGGAGTGGATTGCCACTTCTGCCAACAAACGTCCAGATGCAGCGTTGAAAGACGGCGCAGTTGACGCTGTTGTGCCTGCTGACAAACTGACCGATGCAGCGATTGACTTGGTAAAACAAGCGATTGCAGGTCGTTTAGATTGGAAAGCAAAACGCCAAGAAAAATTAGACCCGATCAAGTTAGGTCCATTAGAACAAATGATGGCATTTAACTCGTCTAAAGGTGTGGTGCTGGCGAAAGCTAATCCTGCGCAATACCCTGCGCCAAAACTATTGCTTGATTCTATGCAAGCAGGTTCTAGCCTTGACCGTGCAGGCGCACTTCGTCAAGAAGCTGAACACTTTGCTAAAGCTGCGGTGACGCCACAGTCTGGTGCATTGATTGGTCTATTCTTAAATGACCAAGTGGTGAAGAAAACTTCGAAGAAATATGAGCAAGGTGCGCACCCTGTCAACCAAGCGGCTGTTCTAGGCGCGGGTATCATGGGTGGCGGTATTGCTTATCAAGCGGCAAGCAAAGGCACACCAATCATCATGAAAGATATTGGTAACCCACAACTTGCACTGGGTATGAAAGAAGCGAATGGCTTGTTAACTAAACAAGTTGAACGCAAAAAAATGAAACCCGCTCAAATGGGTGAAACCCTTGCACGTATCCGCCCAACTTTAAGCTATGACGAGTTTAAAGAAGTGGACATCGTGATTGAAGCAGTCACTGAAAATCCGAAAATCAAAGAAGCGGTACTTGCGGATACTGAAAAATCAGTCCGTGAAAACACCATCATTGCATCAAATACCTCTACGATTTCAATCACACGTTTAGCGAAAGCATTACAACGTCCTGAAAACTTCGTGGGTATGCACTTCTTTAACCCGGTACACATGATGCCATTGGTTGAAGTGATTCGTGGTGAGAAAACTTCACCTGAAGCGATTGCAACGACTGTGGTACTTGCACAAAAAATGGGTAAAACACCAATCGTGGTAAATGACTGCCCGGGCTTCTTGGTAAACCGTGTCTTGTTCCCTTACTTCGGTGCATTCGACCTTCTTCTTAAAGACGGTGCTGACTTCCAGCAAATCGATAAAGTGATGGAAAAATTCGGCTGGCCGATGGGTCCTGCTTACTTGATGGACGTTGTCGGTATTGATACTGGCGTTCACGGTGCAGAAGTGATGGCTGAAGGCTTCCCTGACCGTATGAAACCGGACTATAAAGGTTCGATTCAAACCATGTATGAAGCAAAACGTTTGGGTCAAAAGAACGACGTTGGTTTTTACAAATACGAATTGGACAAAAAAGGTAAGAAAGCCAAAACTGTTGATCCAACCGCGTATGACGTGATTGCTCCGGTCGTGACTGGCGAAAAACGCGAGTTTGATGCGCAAGAAATCATTGACCGTATGATGCTTGCATTCTGTAACGAAACGGTTCGTTGCTTAGAAGACAACATCGTGGCAACGCCTGCTGAAGCAGATATGGCAATGATCATGGGTGTGGGTTTCCCTCCATTCCGTGGTGGTCCAGCACGTTATATCGATCAAACAGGTGTGGCTGAATACGTTGCGCTTTGCGACAAATATGCACATTTAGGTAAAGCTTATGAAGCGCCACAATTGTTGCGTGACATGGCTGCTAACAACAAAAAATTCTACGGTTAAGGAGCAACGTGAATGGCTAATTTAAATCCACGTGACGTTGTCATCGTTGATGGCGTTCGTTCAGCAATGGGTAAAACCAAAAACGGTATGTTCCGTAACGTACGTGCCGACAATTTATCTGCTGAGCTCGTTCGCGCATTGGTTGCTCGTAACCAGTTTGATACGAATGAAGTTGAAGATGTGATCTGGGGCTGTGTGAACCAAACTCTAGAGCAAGGTATGAACATTGGTCGTAACATTGCGTTATTGGCTGATCTTCCTAAGACTGTTGCAGGTCAAACTGTCAACCGTCTATGCGGTTCATCTATGCAAGCGATTCATACTGCTGCGGCGCAAATCGCAACCAACCAAGGTGATATCTTCATCATCGGTGGTGTTGAGCATATGGGTCACGTTGGGATGATGCACGGTATCGACTTAAACCCTCAAGCATCTAAACACTATGCTAAAGCGTCTAACATGATGGGCTTAACCGCTGAAATGTTGGGTCGTATGAACGGGATTACTCGTGAAGAACAAGATGCGTTTGGTGTTGAATCTCACCGCCGTGCTTGGGCTGCAACTGAAGCGGGTCGTTTCAAAAACGAAATCATTGGCATTGAAGGTCATGATGCTGAAGGTAAACTTCAACTGTGTGACATCGATGAAGTGATTCGTCCTGATGCGAACCTTGAAGCGTTCAAAGCATTACGTCCTGTGTTTGATCCGAAAGGCGGTACAGTGACTGCGGCAACCTCTTCAGCATTGTCTGATGGTGCATCTGCAATGTTGCTTATGTCTTATGAACGTGCGCAAGCTTTGGGTCTTAAACCTCGTGCAGTAATCCGCTCTATGGCGGTTGCAGGTTGTGATGCTGCGATCATGGGTTACGGTCCTGTTCCTGCAACGCAAAAAGCGCTTAAACGTGCTGGCTTAAGCATCGGCGACATTCAAACGGTTGAATTGAACGAAGCATTTGCTGCGCAAGGTTTGTCTGTACTTAAAGGCTTAGGTCTTTATGAGAAACAAGACATCGTGAACTTGAACGGTGGTGCAATTGCACTGGGTCACCCATTGGGTTGTTCAGGTGCACGTATCACAACAACATTGTTGAACGTGATGGAACAACAAGATACACAAATCGGTCTTGCGACCATGTGTATCGGTCTAGGTCAAGGGATCGCAACTGTGATCGAACGTGTTTAAGTTTTAAATACGTGACCAAAAGAAACCCCGCTATTGCGGGGTTTTCTTATGCTGATTTAGTCATTTTTAAATATTCACATAATTTTTGTATTTCATATTTAACAAATGTTGGTGTCTTATTGGACGTTATAGCACCTTCTCTAATTCTACATAAAAGATCATATGTCACAGGTTCATGGAGAAGTAATCTACCATTTTGTACACCTCTTTTAATAGGTTCATATTCTTCGTATCTTAGGCGACTATAATTTACATAACTTTTATGTGTAATAAAAGAATGGTCACCAGGTTCAACAATACATGTGGAATCGTAATTCATTCCTGAACGCACGGATGTAAAATTCACTTGAGCTAAATGAAGTTTTTTTCCAAAACTTATATCTATTGGTGATTGCGGATCAAATAAAACTATAAATAAATGATTTCCTGATGGACCTGATGGAACTAATAAAGTATCTCCCGCTTTTGCATCCCAACTTGTATTATCTTTAATTTTATCTTCATATCCCTCATCATCCCCTGAATCGTGATTCCCAACCATAAAAAATCAAATCCTACGTTAAGCTTGCAAAAAAATCATCTATTTCCACTTCTTCATTGAGATACTCTTCAATACTTGAAGCTGTATCATCATCAAAATCTAATGCTTTAAACAACTCTTTGTAACTGATTGGCACACTTGATCCATTAGGATCAGTCCATTCTGGGCATCCCCCATTGTGTGTGTAATCTCTTATTTCCCATTTCCCCATATGACCGAATTCATTCCATACGCTTTCTAAAACTTTTACTTCGTCATAATTTAAATACTTCAAATCACTATCTATACAGATATCTTTTTTCAATGAAATGTTGTAATTTTCCTTATCTGATAAGAGTTCACTCATATAAGTATTTCTGCAATTACCATTTAAGCGGTCGTATGTCAAAGATAGAACTGGACCATGCGGCATAGATACAAGTAAATCACCTATAATAGGCAAATGATTTTTTTTAAAAGACTCCCTCTCTGCTAAATACATCAACTTCATTAATTTAAGAACAGGAAGTTGACCATCAGATTTAGTAAGAAAATAAGCAGCTACTTCAGTAGCCTTGAGATCACTAAACAAATTCATTACAACCACCTTTGAATCATCTCATTATTATTAGTATTAAAATATAGAGATATAAATTTGAACTATTTTACCATTTTTGTTTAAAAATTATCTACATTGATACAATAACTCATTAAGATAATTTCAGAGATTTAATTCATCAGCTTTATTTAAACCTACTCTGCCATTTATCCCCCAACAACTGAGTCAGGCGTTGTTGATCTAAATTAATTTGAATCGCACCGCCACCACTTTGCACGTGATTCAACGCTTTTTCACGGTCTATGCCTAAAGGCTCAAGCATCTTAAAAATACCTGAGCTTGGGTCAGAGGACTGTAAGCCTGCTGCGACTACCAAAACATACTCTTGTTGCAAAGGCGACAAATGACTCATATCCGGCATAGCCGTTTGCGGTGCAACGTTCAACACATGAGCTTGATTGCCAATCTCGTAATTTTGAATACCCTGCTCTTTCTTAATAATATAGTGCTGTAAGGTCTTACGCACTTTAATGTCTTCCTGAAACGGTTGCACCGTGGTCAACACTTCATCTCGCAGTTCAGCATCCGCCATGACTTTAATGGTCGGTAAAGTTGCAGCTTCTTCTGCATAGACATGGGTCAACATACTAGAGGTGATTAAGCTGGCAAACACACACACTTTGGCAATATTCATAAGCTGAACTCGAACAAGACCTAAGCGCACAAGAAGCACTTTAGGGGGAGAAAAAAAGGATTCAATGAATAGGCTACAACAATCAATCTTCGGATTCATCAACCCTCAGACAAGCGGTTAAACTGCACACATTGACGATAGATCAGCCAGAAACTGCCTAAATGTTACCCGTTTGTAATTTTAGAACACAATTCAATCAATAAAATCTTATTCATCAACATCTTATATTTTATAGGCGTATTATACGGCGCTTGAAATGTTTCACATCCGAAGAGTTAAGGATTTTCCAATGAAAGCGCTTAAAACTGCGATCGCTGTTACTTTAGTAGCAGGTACCACTTCAGCTATGGCTGCCAATTCTGTAGAAGCAAACGAAGTTCTTGCAATTGCAAATGCTTCTATGCCTACAGCAACAAATGCTGTAGAAACTACAGTTGCAGCAGCACAAGCAGATGCTCAAGCAGTTAAAGATGCCGCTGTTGCAAACGTTGCTGCAGCTCAAACAGCCATCCAAGATAAAGTTGCGGTTGAAGCAACTGATGCACAAGCTCAAATGATTGCAGCGACTGAAGCAGCCGCGCAAGCTAAACTTGAAGCAGTGCGTAAAATCATTGCTGAGAAAGGTTTGACTGTAGATGACATTCCTGCAATCCGCATCTATGAATCAAAAGACGCTGCGCTTGCAAACGTTGCAGCAGTGAAAGAAGCCGTTGCTGAAACTGTAGCAGACCAAGTTGAAACAGCTCAAACAGCATTGGTTGAAAACACCACTGAAGTGGTTGCTGATGCACAAAATGCAGTCGTTGAAAAAGTTGAAGCGGCTGAAGCTGATGCGGCTAAAGCAGAAACCAAAGCGAAAAAAGGCTGGTTCTCTTGGTTTAAAAAGAAAGAAGCTGCTGTTGTAGATACAACTGCACAAGCAGAACAAATCGTTGCTGATGCAAAAGATACTGCGAATGAAAAAGTTGAAGCTGTCGCTGAAGCGAAAGATGCTGTAGTTGAACAAACTCAAGCAACTGTTGCAGATGCACAAGCTACTGCTGTTGAACAAGCTCAAGTTGCTGAACAAGCACAACAAACTGTAAACAACACTGTGGCAAACGCTGAAAATACAGTGATTGCAGCAACAGAACAAACTCAAGAAACAGTAGAAGGCGTAAAAGAAGCGGCTACTGAACAAGTTGAACTTGCGAACAAAGCAGAACAAGCGGTTGAAGCAACCACTGAAAAGAAAGGTTGGTTCTCTTGGTTGTTCGGAAAAAAAGCTGCATAAGTTTTGACTGATGCAATAAAAAGGATGCCGCTTGGCATCCTTTTTTTATCTACATTAGCCTTTAAGCACATATTGTTTTTTGCCTCTTGCTTTGGCCTCATACAGACATATATCCGCTTCATGTATCCAATGCGCATAGTTCACCAATGTGAATTGACCAAAAGTGGTCGCTCCTATACTCACTGTGACATTAATTTGACAGTCTTTATATTGAAAAGGCGTTTCATAACAAGCTTTTAAAATGGTTTCACATACAGCTCGACATTGTTCGACGGGTGCATAAGGGACCAAAATTAAAAACTCTTCCCCACCCCAACGTATGGTCACTTTATTGGATATCTTAAGCTTCATTAAAATGTGCGTGACATGTTGAATGACCAAGTCCCCCACATAATGACCATGCACATCATTCACTTTTTTAAAGTCATCAATATCGAGCAATACAAGATAGCCATTTTCAAACTTGGCATCATTTAAGATTTTTTCACGCACATAACGACGGTTTTTCAGTCCGGTCAATTCATCTCGAAACATCATCCGCTCATAACTGGCACTTAAGCGTTTATTGTTGAGGTAAATCTCGCAAACAAATAAAAAGATGATTAAGTAACAGCCCAGTGCCAAGCGATAAGAACTGAGTCGTGACAAAATATGCACATCTTCTGCGGTCCAATATTGCCCGACTAGTGGCAAGGACACATAGACACTACAGATGAACACCAACAAGCCTGCCAAAAAGCTAAAGGCTTTTAATTTATACTTTAAAGCGAAGTAACACAGCAAAAATGGAAAAATAAAACAGGCATAAAAAATTGGATCTTTAGAAATATAGTATTGTGCAGCCCACGCCACTAAAAGTGCCAAATAGTCCCGCAACTCAACCTGATTCCAATGCCTCCATCCGTAGAATACGCAAATCAAACTGGCACATGTCACCACTTGTTCAAGAAAATAATCAAAAAATTCATAATGATTCAGACCAATTTCGAACATGAGCATAAAGATCAGACCGCCCACTGCTGCACTGATCATGCTTGGAATCGCAATCGAACGGGTTTGAATATAGCGAAATTTAAACTGGCTTGTCCGAATCCAATAATAGAGTTGAATAAACAAACTCACTTGAACGCCATTGATGCCACTTAAAACAAGGATGGTTTTCAGATCCTTAACGGGATCGAACAATACCGACACCGAAAAAATAATGCTGAAAACAAAACAAAAATGAAATGTAGCACGGTTAATGGTATGCCGAAGCTGAATCAGATAATAGCCCAATACAGCATTGATGACCCAAATGGGACTGACCACCCAACTGAAGGTATATGCAACAGAAAAACTGGTAATAACAAAAGCACATACCCATAAAATGGCTAAATTTTTCATGCAATTTGATGTCTGAATAAATGAACGTTGTAATGTTTTTATTAAAAAAATTATTACTTGAGTAATTCAATTATTGTACTTGTTATTTATAGATCAATCATTTATTGAACATGGTTAATTTTCAAAATGGTCGACATTTACGCTATTTTTTGATGAATAAAACACCTTTATGATAAAAATTTTATGCGACAAAACATGTATGCTGAATCGTGGTTGCCACACTTTGATTTTCAATTATTCATCTTCTTCAAAGAAACGTGCATTCTGTTTTTTCAGTTCATTGATCTGCTGTTGAAACTCTAAAACCTCGGCATACAAAAGATTGAACTTACGCACTTGCTCGTCTTTTTCAAACAAGAACATGTCATTTTTATTGACCCATTTATACTTTTTCAGCATTGCAAACATCTGTTCAGCTTTTTCTAAGATCTGCATTTCGATGTGCAACAAGGCAATTTCATCATTGTCTTGACGGGTTGCTTCGAGTTTTTCTTGCATCGACTCGCGCATGTTTTTATTGACGTCTAGCGTGGCTAAATCTTCGAGTGCTTTCGTGCCAATCTGTTCATGCTTGGTTTTGTATTCTGCGGTGGCTGTTTTGACTATGCTCAGCATTTGCGTGGTTTGTTGGTAGGCTGCTTTACGGTCTTGTTCAAAGCGTGTCGCACTTAAAAAATGATCCCAATCGGCACGATCCAGTTGTCTTAAATAACTATTGCGCGCTTCGATATTGTCCATCCAATATTTTAAAATAAACTCAGACATCACTTTGTAATCGCCTTCTAGACGATTATCTTCGATCTGCATATTCAGCGGTTTTTTCCAATTTCGCGCTTGCACATACAGTTGTTCCATTTTTTCAGACATGACTGTGTCAAAAGCTTTGCGATTGAGCTTGTCGCTATCGTTTAGATCCAAATAATAAACATAGCCACAAATGGACAATACCAAGATCGTGATGAGTATCAAGATACGGCGCATTCGCACCTCCACATGCTGAACTTATTTATAGTTGGACTTAGATGAAGATCTAAACTTAATTTATGCTTATAAATTATGCTGTTTATATCATAAAGTTATGACAAATTTAACATTTTTTTGTTTTATTTGGTCTAAAAACACTATTTTATAGTTTCTATTTCACATTATTAATCAAATAAACCGATGCTGTTTTTCTACTTCAATTGAGTTTTAGCAATCAATAATCACTCAAACTTTAATCGAAATATTAAGAACCCAAGCTCAATTTTAAACATACCCCCCATAAAAAACGCCGTTTATTGTGCTAAAAGACCTGATCATGCCCATAAAATTGATGCTAAAAAAGCGATAAAACAAAGCGTTTTATTTTTGTGACTTTAATTCTTTCGTCATTGCCCACACTATAATATGCAATGAAAGATTGTTAGAGAAAGCATATGCGTGTTGATATTTGGTCAGATGTGGTTTGCCCATTTTGCTACATTGGTAAAAAACGTTTAGAAAAAGCCGCAGAGCAAGCAGGCATTGAGCTTGAAGTGTTTTGGCACAGTTATGAACTTGACCCAAATGCACCTGCACGCCAAGAAGTTTCCAATACTGAACGACTGGCTGTGAAATATGGTCGTACAGTGGCTGAAGTTGAAGAAATGCAACGCAATATCGCAGACATGGCGAAGCAAGAAGGCATTGAGTTCAATTGGCAAAAAGCCAACTCAGGCAATACCTTCAATGCACACCGTTTGATTCATTTGGCACAAAGCTTAGGTCTAGGCAATGAAGCCAAAGAAGCATTATTCTATAGCTATATGACTCAAGGTCTAGCGATTGGTGAGCGTGAAACACTCGAAGACGTGGCTTCTCGTATTGGTTTAAACCCAGTACAAGTGGACGATGTTTTAGATTCAGACGAATTTGCTGAATTTGTAAAATACGATGAAGAAGTGGCCAATGAACAATTGAAAGTTCAAGGCGTACCATTCTTTGTATTTGACCAACGTGTGGCTTTGGCGGGCGCTCAACCGGTTGAAGTAATGAAAGAAGTGATGGAAAAAGCTTTCTCTTCGATGAAAGATGAGTCTGACCTCGATGCAGCACCAGAAGTCCCTGCTTCTGACGATGCTGCAATCTGTACAGATGATGCCTGTGATGTCCCACAAAAACCGCATTGATCTGTCAAAGATGTAATCAAAAAATCCCGCAAATCTGCGGGATTTTTTATGATTGATCGGGTTTGAATGATTCAGTCCCCGCTTAATCGAGTAGCAACTCAATACAATACCCATTCAATGCATTGATCTCGGTAGTCAATTCAACCCTTAGTCTATTCAACCACTTTGGCACTGACTGTCTCAATGCTGGTCTGTGATTGATCTCAGAATTTCATCATCAAACTAAATCGATAAAATTGAATTTGAAAAAAATAAAGCATATAAAACGACAGGATATACACTTTAAACAGCCTCATATTACGTAACCAAGAAGAACTAAACTTTGCTTTAAAAATAAGCAAAATATAGGATACAGCGTTGCAAAAATGAGACTTTTTAAGCCAATTTATTTTGTTAAAATGCTTGCATAGATTCAAGATTCTTTTAATCCAAGCGCTGTAGTTTCTTCTTTTATTTTTATTTGTTTGTTCAATTTTCTTATTTTATAAGATAAAAACACCTCCTTTGGGAGGTTTTTTTATGCCCCCTTTTTGAGTCAACAAAATATCGGCTCGTGTATGTTTCACGGAACTATTGAGTTTATTCAAACTTTTGCCCTATATGCATAAGCTTTGCCCTATATAGATAAGTAATGTTACAGCGGTCTTACATCTCTGCCACAAACTGCCTGTATAAGCTGAGCGTGATCTTTGATTAGATAGTTATGGGCTTGTTTTAACGACAAGCTGCGTTCTCACAAGCTCAAGCCATCCATTAAACAAATTTACTGCACGTATTTAACAAGCTCAGATCGGTTTGTGTGTACTTCAATTGCTTAAGTTTAAATACACAGAGCGATTAAGCCATGATGCTTTTAAATATGTGAAGTGTATTGTGTTTATTGAGCTTAAATGTAGCGCTTATATTTTTTTATTTATTGTTATTATTCCGAGGTAAGCATATGTCAGACGTTTCAAATAATACCTATACCCCTGATACTTCAACAACATCGGCACCGAAGAAATCTAAATTTACCCCAACCTGCAAAGGCATTCTGATTGGTGCGGTGGCAGGAAGTGTCCTGCCCGTATTTGGTACGATCAGTGGTGCGGTGATTGGTGGTATTGCCGGTAAAGTCTATGAAAAGAAATGCGCGTCTAAACTTTAACGGGTTTTACCCTTTAAACGCATCATCTCTCGTTTTCTCTACTGTACGAGCAATAAAAAAAAGCAACAACTGAAACCGTTTAGATAGAAACGGTTTTCTAAGAAGGTCTTGGTGCAAAAGCATCAAGACCTTTTTCAATGCTTATGGGTTCGGGTTTGAGTTTGAGCTTGGTCTAATATAAATTTTCCAAGTTTAAATGAATGCTTATTTGCTCAAGTATTTAATGGATGATCTTATATATTTACCCTATCTAACGTCCTGATGAACACCTTTGATTCCATCCTCCACTACGGCGTTTTTTGAGTTTCCTCTCATCGCATATTGTTGTTTTGTTCTTTTTCAGCCCCTTTTTAATCCTCATACATTGGATTTTTAAGGGTTAATGCTGCTTTTCGCTCTTACTTTACCGGCTAAAACTACAATTTTATTCTTCTATTTTTACCCTTATTTTGCTTAAAATAAATCCAATGCTTTATTTAAGCTTTAAGCATAGTTGCTTGAAAAAAATAATGAATAGTTCGATTCCATCAGGATTATTCCTCAAATTAAAGATGAAGAATGAACAAAAAATCCATGATCAATCTTAGAAATTGCCTGCTTAGCCCTTTATCTTTGAGCTTGCTTTGCCTCATGGCAACCGCTTCTGTGCACGCTGAACAAAACATTGATCTACCTGTTGCAGAAACAACGCAAAATAACAATGGCGTGAGTCAATCCAATATCGCAACAGCAGCGCCTTCACCGTTTAATTTTGATGACCCAAATCTTGATAGCAACAATAATTTAGGCTGGATCAATTACCTACCCCGCATGATTGATGCCACACCCACACTATTTCCGGAGCAATCCAACCAAAAACTGCTTCCACCGACTGAGCAAACCGAAGAACTGAGTTGGATTGACCGCAAACAAAAGTCCGTTCGAGCTTGGACAGATCGTACCGCACAGCGCATTGATGGCTGGTTTGGCGAAACTGATCCGAATAAGCCCGCGACCGCAAGCTTACGTATTTTGCTCGATAACGATTGGGATGAACATGATGGTTATGAATTTAAGCCGCGTATTCGCGGGAAAATTGATTTACCCACGCTTGAACGTCGCTTTAGTCTGGTATTTGGTGATGACTCTTTAGACAATGAATTAGATGATAATATTGCCATTACCAATGAACACCCCGCGCATCAAGCCGATAAAAAAGTCGATGGCAAACGTATCCGAGAGGACAACAGTTCAATTGCATTACGCTGGTCACAAATTTCGAAAAGCCTGCCCTTTGATCTCGATGCCGACCTCGGGATTCGCTCAGGTGATGATGTCTATGCCCGTTTAAAAGCCAAGAAAGATTGGTCACTGGCCAATGATTTTAGTTTTCACGCTGAACAGATTTATCGCTATGGCATCGACAGTGAACACTATCTTCGAACCAATTTAGAACTCACCCATGCACGCCCCAATGAGCCTTTCATTTCCAACCAGTTCTATTTAACCTATGCCGATGAACAAGACGATGACTTAACTTGGGATAACCGTACCTATCGTCAACATCAGTTTTTCCATGAAAATCGTTTTAACTATGGTATTTATACTGGTGGCTATTACCACAATGATCAGCTGCGTTTAAACAGTTGGGGGCCTTTTGTGTCATGGCGTCAACCGATTTGGCGTGAGTGGTTTTATGTACAAGGTGATTTGAACTATTTTGATGATCAACGTGAAGACCGAGATCACTATGTCCGTGCCTTAGTTCGTTTAGAAGCGCTGTTTTAGGCGTATATGCTTTAAGCGTCTGTCTTTTAAAGGGATTGTTTTAAAGGCATGTGTTTTAAGGTTCGTGGTCTTAAAAGCCGGTTGTCTTTAATTGAGTGACTTTAATGGAGTTAATTTGGATTGATCAACTGTTGATCCAGCACAGGGACAATCTAAAAAATGGCTGAATAGATGACGCACATAGAAATCTTGAAGCCTGACATACTCGTCAGCTGTGTCTGCTTGGTTGTTAAACCTAAAGCTGTATAGTTATGCCTGTGTTTATACCTATGTTTATGCTTCTATTTAGAGTCCTAAAGCCCTATTAAATCATGCTTGCGCTTTGTCTAGGCGTAAAAAAACCCATCGCAACAGATGGGCTTTGAACACAGCAAAACATGTTATTTAGTAATGGTGACACGGTCACTACGCACATAACGATGTTTTTGCACAGCCACAGTTTCAGTCGCTGTTTCAACATTGGGATGTGAATAGCTTACGCGGTCATTACGAATCACACGTTTGCTGTCTGTAAATGGGTTAACGTCAAATTGTTGAATGCCTTTAGACACAGATACACGGTCATTACGAACTTGATGATCTGAATTGCTCGCCATTGCAGGCATAGCCATAATTAAAGCGATTGAACAAAGACCCATTTTCAATACGGTTTTCATAATTGAATCTGTCGGAAGAATTTATCAATCTTTATTATATGCTTATTAGTGAATTAGATTTAGATAAAATAGCTTAAAAGTTATACATTATTTTTATAATTCACATTCATTTTCTCATTATATGAAAATAAAAACCTCCTTTACGGAGGTTTTTATTAAGAACTTTAGCTATTTAAACTTACTTCAAAAGTAGGCTATTGATGCGTTTTAGGTACGCAGCTGGATCTTCAGGTAAGCCACCTTCAGCAATCACGGCTTGGTCAAAAATCACATTGGCCAAGTCATCAAACTGTGCTGAACCATCCAATTTTTTCACCAATGGATGCTCAGGGTTGATTTCAAGTACAGGTTTGCTTTCAGGCACCGCTTGACCCGCTTGTTTAAGCATACGGATCAATTGTGGTGACAACTCACCTTCTCCTGTGACCAAACATGCTGGTGAATCCACCAAACGTGTGGTGACACGCACTTCTTTGGTTTTGTCTTTAAGTGACTCAGACAATTTTTCAACCACAGGTTTAAATTGCTCTGCTGCTGCTTCCAATGCTTTTTTCTCTTCAGCATCTTGCAAGTCACCCAAGTCAACCGCACCTTTAGAGACGTTTTGCATTGGTGTGCCATCAAATGAATGGACAAATTCCATCGCCCATTCATCGACACGATCCGTCATGAGCAACACTTCAATGCCTTTTTTCTTAAACAACTCAAGCTGTGGCGAGTTTTTCGCAGCGGCTAAGCTGTCAGCTGTGACATAGTAAATGGCTTTCTGACCTTCTTTCATATTGGCTTTATATGCCTCTAAAGAAGTGCTGACTTCATCATGAGTTGAGGTTGCAAAACGAAGTAGTTTTAAGATGCGGTCACGGTTACCCATGTCTTCGCCTAAACCTTCTTTCAGTACTGCACCAAATTCACTATAGAAAGTTTTGAATTTCTCTTGATCTGCGGCATCTTCAGATTTAGCCAACGCATCCAGTGTAGTCAGGATACGACGTGCGTTCCCTTCACGGATGGTTTTTACATCACGGCTTTCTTGCAGTAATTCACGACTCACGTTCAGCGGTAAATCAGCACTGTCCACCACCCCTTGTACAAAGCGTAGGTAGTTTGGAATCAGGTTGTCTGCATCATCCATAATGAACACACGTTTCACATATAGCTTAATGCCTGCTTTGGCTTCACGAGTGAAAATGTTGTGTGGCGCTTTACTTGGAATATACAGAAGTTGCGTATATTCAGTGCTACCTTCAACACGGTTATGCGCCCAAGTCAGAGGTGCTTCAAAGTCATGGCTTAAGTTTTTATAAAACTCAATATATTGCTCTTCAGTCACTTCAGACTTGTTGCGTGTCCATAGTGCGCTTGCCGAGTTAATCGCTTCCCATTCATCGGTTTTGACGTACTGACCTGGTTTCGCTTCTTCACCTTCAGCGGCTTCTTCTTGTTGCCACACCTCTTTTTGCATCTCGATTGGTAAGCTGATGTGGTCAGAGTATTTATTGATGATTTGCTTTACTTTATACGACTGTAGATAGTCCAAAGCATCTTCACGTAGGTGCAAAATAATGTCTGTTCCACGTGAAGCTTTTTCGATCTGTGCAACTTCGAAATCACCTGTGCCCCCACTGATCCAACGTACGCCTTCAGCAGTATCTGTGCCTGCACGACGTGATTCAACCGTGATTTTGTCTGCCACAATAAAGCCAGAATAGAAACCCACACCGAACTGACCAATCAATTGCGCATCGGCTTTTTGATCTCCTGACAGTTTCGACATAAAGTCTTTGGTGCCAGATTTTGCAATCGTACCTAAGTTATCAATGGCTTCTTGTTGGCTTAGACCAATCCCGTTGTCAGAAATGGTGATGGTTTTGTTGTCTGAATCGAGGGTGACACGAACATGCAGTTCAGGGTCATTCTCATAGTATTCAGGATGATTGATCCCTTCAAAACGAAGTTTGTCGCATGCATCTGATGCATTGGAAATTAATTCACGTAAGAAAATTTCAGGATTTGAATAAAGAGAATGCGTCACTAAATGTAATAGTTGAGCCACTTCTGCTTGGAAGCTATGTTTTTGTGTAGTGTTCTCAGTCATAAAATTACTCCTTAAATTCAACAACACATTATTCTTGAATGCTTAATGAATGGAGTATGTTCAGCAATTTTCAATAGGAAAATTTAAAAAAAAGATCATTTTGCCTATTTTTTAAAAGGGTCCTTGCCGATAAATGCGTTCCATATGCTGATCAAGCTTTTGCTGCCGCATATCATAGGTTTGTTTTAAGCACTGCACATTGTCCTGACATTGATCGCGTAAATTCAGCCATTTGACTTGTTCGGTTTGAATCACAGAACGTGTTCCCATTGGCACCAAACGCCTGACGATATTATAGGTGGTGACCATTTTAACATCGGCATCATTGAGGCTGAGATTTTCACAGATGCGACGTTCAGTTTTGGTTTCAGTACGGGCACAATTAAAACTTGCTGCCGTAGCCTCAGCACTGATGTAAGTGCAAGCAATTACCGAGCAGATTTGAACACAGGTTTTGAGCCAAATTTTCATTCTTTGCATTATTTGAGCACTCAATAGCATGATGATTGAAAGTTTTTGATTTTTTTAGTACAGGTCCATTGTTTTTAAGTTTTTAATTGCTGTTGATCAGATGCTTTTTAAGCATGCATTCAATGACCTACTTATCTTTTAATCTATTGAATCTTGACCTTAAACAACAGCTTATTTTTGTAGATTTGTGGTTATTTACATTTTTCTGTTTCTCGATAGATTGAAAGGGTCGTGATGACCTTCAGAATATCGCGCATAAAAAAGCCCTATCCATAGATAAGGCTTCTTTGTATTTGCATATGCTTAGAACTTGTAGCTCAGACCAAATGAATACACCAACGGATCGATATCCAAATCAAATTTATCAACTAGGCTTGAATCCACTTTAGGATCAAGCTGTGCATAACGAACATCTACATATGCGCCCCAATTGTTCCATGCTTTCGGTTGGTAACTCACACCCACTTGACCGGCAAAACCGATGTCTTCTTGAACTTTCAGTTTAGTGCCTTTTAAAATGCCATGTGTACTTTCATCCCATGGAAGAAATGCAATTAAACCAATCCCTGCATAGGGCGTAAAATCAGTTTTATTTTTAAAGTTATATTTGACTGTCCATGTTGGTGGCAAATGTTTCAAACTCGCCGCACTTTTACCTTCCACTAAGACATCGTGATTGATGGGTGTTGCCAACAATAATTCAGTAGAAATATGGTCGTTAAAGAAATATTCAACCGCCGGTGTAAATGCCCACTCATTGTCCGCCTCTACCGTCAATGCGCCACCCGCCACTTTCGAATCGGATGTCGGTGCAACCACAGAGGCACCCACTTTCGCTTGCCAGTGACCTGCCATCGCCGACGCAGACATGCCCAATAAAACAACAAGAGAGATTTGTTTTAACATTTTAAATACACCTTTATTCTGGATGAGAATTATAAATATCAACCCTTGTTTTTATAATAAACATGAGAATTAATAATGCGCAATAGCGATTAATTTATAAATTTTTACATTATTTATAAAACATTGTTTTTTATATTTATTTATTTTAAACATAGTATTTTAGTTGGTTTTAAAACCAAGTATTTTAATCAGATTTATTTTCCATTATTTAACTATATTACGCATATTAAACCAACCATTTTAATCAGAATAAAAAAGGCATTATTGTATCAATAATGCCTTTTAAAATAGCCAATGATTTTCAATTTAAGCCTTAGAGTACCATTGCAGCAATCCAACCAAAGACAATCATAGGGATGTTGTAATGCACAAAGGTCGGAATCACACTGTCTTTCATATGGTCGTGCTGACCATCAATATTTAAGCCCGAGGTTGGCCCTAATGTTGAATCAGACGCCGGTGAACCTGCATCCCCTAAAGCGGCTGCCGTACCAATAATTGCGATGGTTGCTGCAGGGCTAAAACCAAATTGGATACATAAGGGGACATAAATAATCGCGAGAATTGGAACCGTCGAGAAAGAAGAGCCAATCCCCAAGGTAATCAACAAGCCAATAATCAGCATTAAGAAAGCTGCCAGCGGTTTACTGTTACCAATCCACTCTACAGAAGCCTGTACCAATGCAGGCACTTGATTGGTCGCCTCAATCACCGAGGCAAAACCTTGTGCTGAGATCATGATAAAGCCCACCAAGGCCATCATGCGCATCCCGCTAATGATCACGTCATCCGCTTCACGCCATTTGAAAATCCCTGCACAACTTAGGATCGCAACCCCCACTAAACCTGCAAGAATCATCGAATCTGAATACAACTGAACAGCTAAGGTTGCAAGCACAGCAAAGCCTGCCATGTACAAAGTAAATGGCGCAATTTTAGGTGCTTCATTGACAGGATCGACCATTTCACCTGAAATGCTTTGCACTTTTTCGACTACCGCCATATCGACATAGTCACGGGGTTTACGGTAGCTGAAGAACACCGCAATCAGTAAACCCACAAACATGCCCGATACCGGAATCGCCATCGCTTTTGGAATCTGATCATAGGTAATTTGGAAACCATAGGGCTTACCAAAGGTATTGATGTTCTGACCCAAAATATCATTCAGGAAGATTGCACCAAAACCGACAGGAATCAGCATATAAGTCGCACATAGACCAAAGGTCAACAGGCATGCCACCAAACGACGGTCCAATCGCAAATGGTTAAACACATTCAGTAGCGGTGGAATCAACACCGGAATAAACGCGATATGTACTGGAATCACGTTTTGTGATGCCACAGCCGCCAAAGCAATGGTCGCAAAAATAATGTATTTGACTTTATTTTGCGCTTTTTTATCAGCATCCCCTTTCAAGGTTTTGATCAATTTATATGCCAATAAATCAGGTAAACCTGAACGTGCCAAAGCCAAGGCAAATGCACCGAGTACACCATAGGCCAAGGCAATTTTTGCACCGCCGCCGAGGCCTTTGTCAAATGCTTCCAAGGTGCCTGCCAAGCCAAGCCCAGCCAATAAACCACCTGTTACTGCACCAATAATCAGTGCAAAAACAACAGGCACACGGGCTAAAGATAGTCCGAACATGACTACGATAGCAGCGATAATTGCAATCATAAGAAGAGAGGATTAGAAAAAAAAACGCATTTTAACAGAGATTAATCTTTAAAATGTCTTCACTCATCTAATTATTTTTTATTCAAAACTGCGCATATTTGGCTCATTTGATTAGGCAAGCTAAAGCTTAATCGCTTGTCAGTGCTGATGTTTTGATGCAAAAGCTGCAATGTACGCCGCTATTTCCTGCGGTCGACTCAACACCGCCCAATGGTTGGCATCAACATCGACACGTTCAAATTCACTCGCCCATTTTGGAATTTCATCAATCAATTCAGGACTCACAAAATTATCACGCTTCAGCACCACCGCTTGTACAGGACACACTGCATGACGTTGACGCGGTTTGAGTAAACGTGGAATAAAGTTGGCACGGTATAAAGCAATGCCGTGCTCACCATCTTTGGCAATATTGTGATTTAAGGGTAGATCTTTCTTTTGTTCTAATTGATTTAAAACTTTGCCCCAACGTTCAGGATTAAACAGATGCCAAATGGTCGGTGCCAAGATGGGCAGTTGAAAAGCCACGATGTACCAAGACTTAAACAACTGCTTAAAGAATTTAGGTTTTTGATGTTTAAACTGATCTCGCATCCAAAACGCGGCATGGTCTAAGCAGGGTCCTGAAATGGTGGTATAGGACAACATGCGATCTTTAAACTTGGCTTCTGTGACCGACTCCCACGTTTGGATCGAACCCCAATCGTGCGCGGCAATATGAAACTGACGATTCGGCAACAACTGATTCACCACCGCTTCTAAGTCTAAGGACAATTGCGGCAAAGCATAGGCACGAATCTTTTTTGGCACTGTTGATTGCCCTGCGCCACGGACATCGTAAGTCACCACATAAAAGTCTTGGATCAAATGCTGAATAATCGGTTCCCAAACCTCTTGATTATCCGGATAGCCATGCACCAAAACCAAAGCGGATTTTTGACTGTCGCCCCATGTTTTGGCGAAGAGTTTTTGTTGATCTGTTGTTTCAATCCAATGCGTGACAAATTGCATAACCGCTTTACCTTTTTGTTATTTTATTGACCCATTTACAACTTTAAAAAACATTAGGATCAATGTCAGGATGATTTTTGTACTTTAGTATGAATTCACTCCCGATAAAAATAATTGACCCAAATGAGTATTTTCAAAAAAATTGCAACCATTCCTTTTGTGTCTAAATACATGATTAATCACTTTGCCCCCTACCAAGGTGCAGGCATTGTGGTGGATAAAATTGATCTGAAGAATTATCACATTCGCGTCAAAATGCCCCTGACCCGAAGTAATAAAAATATTGTTGGTGTGCATTTTGGCGGCAGCTTATATGCCATGGTTGACCCCTTTTACATGACTTTACTGATGTATCATTTAGGCTCGGAATATATCGTGTGGGACAAGGCAGCCAATATTGAATTTTTAAGTCCAGGTCGCAGTACGGTGTATGCGGACTTTCGCTTAAATGCTGAAGAAATTCACACCGTTAAAACATTGGCTGACAATCATGCGCCGGTGTATCGCAATTACGATATCGACATTATGGATGAGTCAGGCTTACGTGTGGCACGGGTCAATAAAACCTTATATATCCGCCGTAAAAAACCCAAAGGTACCCGCCTAAAATAAAAAAAGGCGCTGAATACAGCACCTTTTTTTATGTGTTAAATCAGCCTTGATGGCTTAAGAGCTTACTGAGAGACTTAGCTAGCGGGTTATTTACGTTGCTCAATGGCTGCACCTGCACCGCCACCAATCGCCCCCCCAATGGCTGCGCCAGTATTGCCACCAAAGATGCTTTTCCCTACAGCTGAACCGACTGCACCACCGACACCACTATATGTGGCATTTCGGTTGGAACCATTAGAGACTTTACTCCCCGCTGCTGCGCCTGCACCACCACCAATCGCCGCGCCGACACCATTACCGACATTATTACCGACGCCGCCACCCAATGCACCACCGAGCGCCGCTGCGCCTACGCGTTGATCGTTGGCTGACATATTTTCACAACCGACCATCATCAAGCCAGATAGTGTTGCGATAGAAAGGGTTGCCATTACTTTTTTCATGATCCTTCACCTTGTTGATTGATTGCTTTAAGCATAACGTCAATACAGTGCTTAAATCATAAGTTATTGTTAAGTTAAGCGAGGGTTTCATTTCCAATTGTAAAAAAGCGCTCATTGAGCGCTTTTTTGTTGTTGAGTGAAATCTCAATCAATCATCTTATTCCGCAGGTTGAGCTTCATCAAATACCACAATGTCTTTGGTCACTGTGCCATTTTCTGACACCACGGCATGGCTCATTTTTTCATTGGCTTCAGGATGACTTTGCTGATCAAGCAAAAGCTGACGTTTAACCACTTCACCATCTTTTTTAATCTCGACACCTGCCGCGTCAATCACTTTTTTTTGTGATAAGACTTGTTCATCTTGTTTCAAGGTTTGAATCACTTCAATTTTAGAGGTCGGTACAATCACCCCGCCTTGCTTCAATACAGGAACAGATAAACCTTTGTCTGAGAATGTTGCTTCATTGTCTTGAGAGACTAATTCACGCGCCACGATGTCTTTACCTTGATTGGTTACTTCAAAAACCGTCGCTTCTACCGTACGTACCGGTGCCTGACCTTCAACACGACGAATCACTTGGGTTTTCACTACAGGCACCACCGCTTTGTCATCGACCACAATGCTGTTCGGCATGGGTTTCGCCATAGTTGCTGTTGAAGCGAGCACCAATAAAGATAAAGAAACTTGTTTAGCTGTCATTTTCATGCTTATTTCCCCTGATGAATCATTTGAATTTTAAAATTATCGTTGCTTATTCAACCACTATATAAAAAATAGGCGCTTTATTAAAGCGTTCTTTTTCTTTTAATTTTCTCAGTTAATTTGACGTTTAATTTTAGGTGGCATAAAAAAAGCCACCCGAAGGTGGCTTTTTTATTTCAAGCTAAACTTAGAATTGATCTTCGTTTAGTGCTTGAGAGAATGCTTGGTCAACTTCAGAGAAGTCATTTACAAGCTCATGCTCTGCAGCTTCAGCTTCTTGACGACGACGTTCTAAGTGGTAAGCCAAACCTGTACCCGCTGGGATCAAGCGACCTACAACCACGTTCTCTTTCAAGCCACGTAATTCGTCTTCTTTACCTGTTACAGCCGCTTCAGTTAACACACGCGTAGTTTCCTGGAACGATGCAGCAGAGATGAACGAGTCAGTTGAAAGCGATGCTTTGGTAATACCCATCAATTGACGTTCAAACTTCGCTGGGAACTTGTTCTGAGCTGCCACAGCTTGGTTTTCTTGAACCACACGGATGTAGTCAATTTGCTCGCCTTTGATAAAGCTTGTATCACCACCGTCAGTGATATCAACTTTACGCAACATTTGACGTACGATAACTTCAATGTGCTTGTCGTTGATTTTTACACCTTGGAGACGGTATACGTCTTGAACTTCGTTCACGATGTAATTTGTAAGCGCAACTTCGCCTTTCAAACGTAAGATGTCATGTGGGTTTTGTGGACCATCAGAAATGGTTTCACCACGGTTGACATGCTCACCCTCGAACACGTTGATTGTACGCCACTTCGGAATAAGCTCTTCGTAGATCTCAGAGCCATCATCTGGAGTGATGACAAGACGGTTCTTACCCTTGGTCTCTTTACCGAAGCTGACAACACCCGAAATTTCAGCAAGAATTGCATGCTCTTTCGGTTTACGTGCTTCGAACAAGTCCGCTACGCGTGGTAGACCACCGGTAATGTCACGTGTACGTGAAGTTTCTTGTGGTACACGACCAATAACGTCACCCACACCAATGGTTTCTCCATCACGGACAGTCACAATGGTGTTTTGTGGTAAGAAGTAGAACTGTTCACCGCCATCCACTGTGTCTAACACAATCGCTGGACGTAAATCTTTACCTGAAGCAGGACGTGCTGTTACAGGCAGGATTTCAACAGTGGTCATACCGGTTGCATCATCAGTTTTCGATGTTGCTGTCACACCATCAGCGATTTGGCTGAAACGTGCTTTACCTGCAACTTCTGTTACCAATGGATGTGTATGCGGATCCCAAGTCGCAACAATACCACCCGCTTCGATCGTTTCGCCATCTTTCAACAAGATTGACGCACCGTATGGAAGTTTGTAGCGTTCGCGTTCACGACCGATGTCATCAGCAATACCGATTTCACCTGAACGAGATACAGATACCAAGTGACCTTTCGCGTGTTGTACTGTTTTCACATTGTGGAAACGTACTGTACCGCCGTTACGAACTTGTACGCTGTTTGCAGCAGAAGTTCGGCTCGCAGCACCACCGACGTGGAACGTACGCATGGTTAACTGTGTACCTGGCTCACCAATCGATTGAGCAGCCATTACACCCACAGATTCACCTGGATTCACCAAGTGACCGCGAGCAAGATCACGACCATAACATTTCGCACATACACCGAAGGTAGAGGCACAGTTTACAACTGAACGTACTTTCACTTCATCGACACCGCTGTCTTCTAGGAAGTTGGCAAGTTTCTCATCGATCAATGTGTTACGTGGAAGAACAACTTCGTCAGAACCTGGTTTCTTCGCATCTTCAGCCAGTACACGACCCAAAACTCGTGCACCCAAGTTTTCGATAACATCGCCACCTTGAATGAACGGTGTCATCACAAGACCGTCTAAAGTACCGCAATCTGGCTCAGTGATCACCAAGTCTTGCGCTACGTCAACTAAACGACGTGTCAAGTAACCTGAGTTCGCTGTTTTCAGTGCTGTATCGGCCAAACCTTTACGCGCACCGTGTGTTGAAATGAAGTACTGAAGTACTGTCAAACCTTCACGGAAGTTTGCTTTAATTGGGGTTTCAATGATCGAACCATCTGGTTTCGCCATCAAACCACGCATACCCGCCAACTGACGAATCTGAGCTGCCGAACCACGGGCACCCGAGTCAGACATCATATAGATTGAGTTGAACGATTTTTGTTTCTCGTCTTCACCCTGTTTGTTTTTAACAGTGGTATAAGACAAGTTGTCCATCATCGCTTTCGCGACTTGGTCATTGGTACGTGCCCAAATATCGACAACTTTATTGTAACGTTCACCTGCAGTTACGAAACCTTGCTCGAATTGTTGTTCGATTTCACGAACTTCAACTTCTGCTTTTTCAATAATTGCATATTTCGCAGGTGGAATAAGCATGTCTTCCATACCAACCGATACGCCTGAACGTGTCGCTTGACGGAAGCCTAAGTACATCAATTGGTCAGCAAAGATAACCGTATCTTTTAGACCCAACTTACGGTAGCAAGAGTTGATAATCTTAGAGATGTTCTTTTTGGTCATCTCAACGTTGATCTGTTGGAAATCCATACCTTCAGGTACAACTTCCCAAAGTAGGCAGCGACCTGGCGTCGTATCTACAATGATCGTTTGTTGTTCACGATTACCGTTGTCATCAATCACAGTTTGGTGTACACGTGCTTTAACACGAGCGTGTAAATCAACTTGACCAGTTGCCAGTGCACGGTTTACTTCATCAGTATCCGCGAACACCATGCCTTCACCTTTAGCATTGATTGCATCACGAGTGATGTAATACAAGCCCAATACAACGTCCTGAGAAGGTACGATGATCGGTTCACCATTCGCTGGAGACAAGATGTTGTTGGTCGACATCATTAACGCACGAGCTTCTAATTGAGCTTCAAGTGTTAATGGAACGTGTACCGCCATTTGGTCACCGTCGAAGTCGGCGTTGAACGCAGCACATACGAGTGGGTGTAGACGGATCGCTTTACCTTCAATTAGGGTTGGTTCAAATGCTTGAAGACCCAAACGGTGAAGTGTTGGCGCACGGTTCAACATCACTGGATGTTGACGAATCACAGATGCAAGAACGTCCCAAACTTCTGGTGTTTCACGCTCAACCATTTTCTTCGCAGCTTTAATGGTTGTTGCTTGGCCAGAGGCTTGTAGTTTAGCGAAAATGAATGGCTTGAATAATTCAAGTGCCATTTTCTTCGGAAGACCACATTGGTGAAGACGTAAAGTAGGACCTACGGTAATTACCGAACGACCAGAGTAATCGACACGTTTACCCAACAAGTTTTGACGGAAACGACCTTGCTTACCTTTGATCATATCTGCCAAAGATTTCAATGGACGTTTGTTCGAACCTGTAATCGCACGACCACGACGACCGTTGTCTAGCAATGCATCTACAGATTCCTGCAACATACGTTTTTCGTTACGTACGATGATGTCAGGTGCTGAAAGATCAAGAAGACGTTTCAAACGGTTGTTACGGTTGATCACACGACGGTAAAGATCATTCAAATCAGAAGTCGCGAAACGACCACCTTCAAGTGGTACTAACGGACGAAGATCTGGTGGAAGTACTGGAAGTACAGTCAACACCATCCATTCTGGTTTGTTGTTCGAGTCGTTGAATGCTTCCATCAACTTCAAACGTTTCGATGCTTTTTTAAGCTTCGTTTCTGAAGTTGTTTGTGGAATCTCTTCACGAAGACGTGCAATTTCAGCTTCAAGATCGATGTCTTTCAACAAATCTTGAATCGCTTCCGCACCCATTTTCGCGCTAAATTCATCACCGTGTTCTTCTAACGCTGTGAAGTATTCTTCATCGTTAAGAAGTTGGTATTTCTCCATTGGAGTCATACCCGGATCAGTTACAACATAAGATTCGAAATACAATACGCGTTCGATATCACGTAGCGTCATGTCTAAAAGAAGACCGATACGAGATGGTAATGATTTTAAGAACCAAATATGCGCAACTGGCGAAGCCAATTCGATGTGACCCATACGCTCACGACGAACTTTCGCAGTTGTTACTTCAACGCCACATTTTTCACAAATGACGCCTTTGTATTTCATACGCTTGTATTTACCACACAAGCATTCGTAATCTTTGACTGGACCAAAGATTTTGGCACAGAAAAGACCGTCACGTTCTGGCTTGAACGTACGGTAGTTAATGGTTTCAGGCTTTTTAACTTCACCATGAGACCATGATTTGATCATTTCTGGTGACGCAAGACCAATACGGATACGATCAAATTCAACTGGTGCATGACCATCTGAATCCGTCTTTTTGCGCATGATATCGAGCAAATCTTTCAATTTTTTTCTCCGTGTGTTGTGGAGATTTTCACTTCACAACTGGGTCACAAATATTGTTTTTTAACTGAGTAATCCCCCTCAATCCCGCCTGATTTAAGCGGGAAACTCCCCTTAAAGTAAGAGGAGTAAATCCCCCCCTTTACAAAGGGGGTTGGGGGGATTGAATGGTTACTTAGTCACCATTTTTCAGTTCAATGTTGATACCTAAAGAACGGATCTCTTTAGTCAATACGTTGAACGATTCAGGCATGCCCGGATCCATATAATGGTTACCATCTACAATGTTCTTGTAGATACGGGTACGACCTTCAACGTCATCCGACTTAACAGTAAGCATTTCTTGAAGCGTGTAAGCTGCGCCGTATGCTTCAAGTGCCCAGACCTCCATCTCACCGAAACGCTGACCACCGAATTGAGCTTTACCACCCAATGGCTGTTGCGTAACAAGAGAGTAAGAACCGGTAGAACGCGCATGCATCTTGTCATCAACCAAGTGATTCAGTTTCAACATGTACATGTAACCTACAGTTACAGGACGGTCAAAACGCTCACCTGTACGACCATCATACAATACAGTTTGACCTGTACGTGAGATGCCACCAAGTTCTAGAAGCTCTTTAATTTGTGATTCGTCAGCACCGTCGAATACAGGTGTTGCAAGTGGAACACCCTTACGAAGGTTACCTGACAATACCAAGATCTCTTCATCAGTTAAGCTATCAAGATCTTCTTGCTCGCCACCAACTTTGTTATAAATCTTGTCTAAGAATTCACGAAGCTCAAGTACAGTACGTTGCTCTTTCATCATCTTGTCGATTTGATCGCCAAGACCTTTCGCCGCCATACCCAAGTGAGTTTCAAGAATCTGACCCACGTTCATACGTGATGGTACACCCAGTGGGTTCAACACGATATCAACTGGAACACCGTTAGCATCATGTGGCATGTCTTCTACTGGTAAGATGTTTGATACAACACCTTTGTTACCATGACGACCCGCCATTTTGTCACCCGGTTGGATGCGACGTTTAACAGCCAAGTACACTTTAACAACTTTCAATACACCCGTTGTCAGCTCATCGCCTGTAGAAAGTTTGCGTTTTTTCTCCGCAAATTTCTCATCAATTTCAATGCTCTTCTCTTTCAAGAACACTTGAATTTGAGTTAAACGCTCTGCAATACCTTCATCAACAGGTTGGATATCCAACAAGTCAACAAGTTCTAAACCTGACAACACTTCTTCAGAAAGTTTGTCGCCACGTTTAGTGGTACCACCACCGTTCGATTCTTGACCTTTCAACAAGCGAACAATACGTTCACGTGCTGCTTCTTCAAAGATTTTGAATTCTTCTTTCAAGTCTTTACGGTACGCATCAAGTTGAGCTTTCTCAATCGCTTGAGCACGTTCATCTTTCTCAATGCCGTCACGTGTAAACACTTGAACGTCAATTACTGTACCTTTTACAGATGAAGATACGCGTAAAGATGAGTCTTTAACGTCAGCCGCTTTTTCACCGAAGATCGCGCGAAGCAGTTTTTCTTCAGGTGTTAATTGCGTTTCACCTTTAGGTGTTACTTTACCGACAAGGATATCCCCTGCAGATACTTCAGCACCGATGTAAACAATACCTGATTCATCAAGCTTAGAAAGTGCAGCTTCACCGACGTTAGGAATATCGGCAGTAATTTCTTCTGCACCTAACTTAGTATCACGCGCTACACATGACAATTCTTGAATATGAATCGAAGTTAAGCGATCTTCTTGAAGAACACGCTCAGAAAGTAAGATCGAGTCTTCATAGTTGTAACCGTTCCACGTCATGAACGCGACACGCATGTTTTGACCCAGTGCCAATTCACCGCCATCTGTCGATGGACCATCAGCAAGTACGTCACCACGACCAACTTTATCGCCTAGGCTTACGAGTACTTTTTGGTTAATACAGGTGTTTTGGTTCGAACGCGTGTATTTGATCAAGTTGTAGATATCTACACCTGCTTCACCTGCGATCATTTCGTCTTCATTCACACGAATAACCACACGCGACGCATCAACGAACTCGATACGACCACCACGTTTCGCGATTACACATACACCAGAGTCATGCGCTACATTCGCTTCCATACCTGTACCAACAAGCGGCTTGTCAGCAATCAGGGTAGGAACTGCCTGACGTTGCATGTTTGAACCCATCAATGCACGGTTGGCGTCATCGTGCTCAAGGAATGGAATCAATGATGCAGCTACAGAAACAACCTGCTGAGCAGAGACGTCCATATGCGTTACTTTTTCAGGAGGCATACGTACGAAGTCACCTTGGTGACGTACAGATACGAATTCTTCTGTTAAGTTACCTTCAGCATCTACTGCAGAATCGGCCTGTGCAATGACAGTACCGACTTCTTCAATTGCAGAAAGGTATTCAACGTCCATGGTGACACGGCCGTCTACAACTTTACGATATGGTGTTTCCAAGAAACCAAAATTGTTGGCTTTTGCATACACAGACAATGAGTTGATCAAACCAATGTTTGGTCCCTCAGGTGTCTCAATTGGGCATACACGACCATAATGCGTTTGATGTACGTCACGTACTTCGAAGCCTGCACGTTCACGTGTTAAACCACCTGGCCCTAATGCTGATACACGACGTTTATGCGTGATTTCAGACAACGGGTTATTTTGGTCCATGAACTGTGACAATTGGCTTGAACCAAAGAATTCTTTGATTGCAGCAGCAACTGGCTTCGCATTGATTAAATCTTGCGGAGACAAGTTATCTGTTTCAGCTTGGCTTAAACGCTCTTTAACAGCACGTTCAACACGAACCAGACCTACACGGAATTGGTTCTCAGTCATTTCACCAACTGAACGAACACGACGGTTACCCAAGTGATCGATATCGTCGACTTCGCCTTTACCGTTACGGATTTCAACCAACGTTTTCAATACATCAATGATGTCTTCGTTTGAAAGAATACCTTCAATCTCACGAGATTTTTGATCTGTACCGACTTCGTAAGGACGACCCAAACGACGGTTGAACTTCATACGACCGACTGGAGACAAGTCATAACGTTCAGAAGAGAAGAACAAGTTGTTAAACAAGTTTTCTGCTGCTTCTTTTGTTGGTGGCTCGCCTGGACGCATTACTTTGTAGATTTCTACAAGCGCTTCTTCACGACCAGAAGTCGTGTCTGCACGTAAAGAATCAGCGACGAATGAACCACGGTCGATGTCATTGGTATAAAGTACGTTGAATTGTTTAACGCCACCTTCAGCCAATTTCACCATAATGTCATGGCTAAGTACGGTGTTTGCAGGAACGATTTCGCCGTCACGTAAGGTGATATCTTCAGCAGTAATACGCTCGTACAAGTATTCATCTGGAACAGCAAGCTTGGTTAAGCCAGACGCTTCCATTTGACGAACATGACGTGCATTAATACGTTTACCTTGTTCAACAATCGCTTTGCCGTCAGCATCGAGAATGTCGAATTGAGCCATTTCACCGCGCAGGCGTTCAGGCACAAGGTCAATTTGGTAACTGCCCATGTCGAGGTATACAGGAACTTTCTCATAGAACATGTCTAGAATTTGTTCATTTGTATAGTTCAACGCACGAAGAATCACAGTCGCAAGTAATTTACGACGACGGTCAATACGTACGTAGACAAGGTCTTTTGCGTCAAATTCGAAATCTAACCATGAACCACGGTAAGGAATAATACGTGCTGAATAAAGCACTTTACCGCTAGAATGCGTCTTACCTTTATCGTGGTCAAAGAACACACCTGGTGAACGGTGTAACTGAGATACGATTACACGTTCAGTACCGTTGATCACAAAGGTACCGTTTTGTGTCATAAGTGGCATTTCACCCATGTACACTTCTTGTTCACGTACGTCTTTGATCGATTTCGTTTCGCGATCTTTAATGATCAGACGAATTTTAACGCGCATTGGTGCCGCATAAGTTGATCCGCGTAGAATACATTCGCGTACATCAAACTCGGGTTTACCAAGGCTATACTCAACGAATTCTAAAGCAGCATTCCCAGAATAACTTTCAATTGGAAAAACTGAACGAAATGCGGCTTGGAGACCGATATCTTCGCGGTTTTTTGGTGTTTTGCCGTCTTGAAGGAACGTTCTGTACGAGTCGACTTGAATCGCGAGCAAGTACGGAGCATCCATAACGCTAGGCAATTTACCAAAATTCTTACGGATCCGTTTCTTTTCGGTATATGAGTATGCCATCTGGAGTCCTCGGAAAGTAAACTAAACCCGCCTGCAGAACGGGTCTAGAAGGAATTACGCAGGTCGATATGACCACCACTTTGTTCAAATGCTGCAATTTTCAGTGGTATTAAAACGCTTAACAATATTTTTAAACATGGAAAAATATTGGTAAGCATTTGATATCTTACAATTATTATAAAATTTGGTGCTTTTTACACCAAGATAACAAAAATCGAGCCGATAATTGTAACGCAAAAAGGCTGATGACCCAAGAGCCATCAGCCAATTTTTGGGGTCAAATTAAAACCTGACCCCTACAGAAATTACTTAACAGTAACTGTAGCACCAGTTTCTTCAAGTTTTTTCTTAAGTTCTTCAGCTTCTTCTTTAGAAACACCTTCTTTAAGGATTGAAGGAGCGCCTTCAACCATGTCTTTAGCTTCTTTCAAGCCAAGACCAGTGATTTCACGAACTGCTTTAATTACAGCAACTTTGTTCGCGCCGAAAGAAGTCAATTCTACGTTGAATTCTGATTGTTCTTCAGCAGCAGCAGCAGCAGGACCTGCAGCAACAGCTACAGCAGCAGCAGATACGTTGAATTTTTCTTCGAATGCAGAAATAAGTTCTACAAGCTCAAGAACAGTTTTTTCAGCAACAGCGTTTAGGATTTCTTCGTTTGTTAAAGCCATGAGAGTAACTCCAAATGGGTATTGAATGGTGTGAAATTAGTGTTGAGCTTAAGCAGCTTCTGACTCGTTTTTCTCGTTGAGTGCTGTAAGTAAGCGACCCAATTTCGAAATAGGAGCTTGAAGAACGTTTGCAAGCATAGTAAGCGCTTTCTCTTGGTTCGGAAGGTTCGCGATAACGCTAACTTCAGCACCTTGATACACTTTGCCATCAAATGCAGCAGCTTTAAGTTCAAATGCTTTATTAGTTTTAGCAAATTCTTCGAACAAACGAGCAGCAGCGCCCATGTCGTCTTCAGAAGTTGAGAAAGCTAAGATTGTTGGGCCAACAAGGTTGTCGTTCAAGATGCTGAATTGAGTATCTTGAAGAGCGCGTTTAGCCAAAGTATTACGTACAACACGTGTAGCAACACCTAACTTACGAGCTTCAACACGAAGAGCAGTTAATTGCTCAACAGTTAAACCTTGGTAGTCAGCAACAACAGCAGCAAATGCAGTAGAAGCAACTTCAGCTACTTCAGCTACGATCTGTTTTTTGCCTTCGATAAGAAGAGCCATTGTAAAACCTCCTAACGGTGATTTATGTGCTTACGCGAAGCACACTCCCAATTCGTAAATCTATTGCTAGATTTACACGCGGAGGATGAACAAATCACACCACCGCGTCTACTCGGACTGGACTATTAAGAAAGGAACTCCGAAGAACTCCCCTCGCCCGAGGTCTTTGACGCTGATAAACAAATATTTATCAATTCAAAGTTTGCCTGAGGGGCGACTCAGCAAAGCAACGCTTTGCCGACACGCAAGACGGGAAGCTATGCTTCGAGTGAAGCTTACTTTCTATCTTGCGTAAGTTTTAAAGCAGTGCTTTAAAACTTACTCAGGGCTTTAAAATTCTTTTATCGTTTTGCGATTAAGCAGTAACGTTTGCTACATCAATAGTAAGACCAGGACCCATAGTTGAGCTCAAAGTGATCTTTTTGATGTAAACACCTTTAGAAGTCGCAGGTTTTGCTTTCTTAAGGTCAGCAACTAGTGCTTCAACGTTTTGACGAACAGCAGCAGCCTCAAAGCCAACTTGACCGATCGCAGCGTGGATGATACCCGCTTTGTCTACACGGTAACGTGCTTGACCAGCTTTTGCATTTTTAACTGCAGTTGCTACGTCAGGAGTTACAGTACCCACTTTCGGGTTTGGCATTAAGCCACGTGGACCAAGAATCGTACCTAATTTACCAACAACGCGCATTGCATCTGGAGCAGCAATTACTACGTCGAAGTCAAGGTTACCCGCTTGGATGCTTTCAGCAAGATCATCAAAACCAACAACGTCCGCGCCTTCAGCTTTAGCAGCTTCAGCAGCAGCGCCTTGAGCAAACACAGCTACACGTACAGTTTTACCAGTACCTGCAGGAAGTGTAGTCGCGCCACGAACAACTTGGTCAGATTTACGAGGGTCAACACCTAGGTTTACTGAAACATCCAAAGATTCTTTGAATTTAACAGCAGGAAGGCTTGTTAACACTTGTACAGCTTCTTCCAAAGTATAAACTTTGTTTGCTTCTACAGCGGCAGCAATCGCTTTTTGACGTTTAGTTAATTTAGCCATGTCTTAAAGCTCCACTTCCAAGCCCATAGAACGCGCAGAACCAGCAATGGTACGTACACGTGCGTCTAAATCAGCACCAGTTAAATCTGGTTCTTTAGTAGTCGCAATTTCTTCCAATTGAGCACGAGTCAACTTACCAACTTTAGTTTTGTTTGGTACAGCAGAACCCTTTTGGATACCCGCAGCTTTCTTAAGAAGAATCGCAGCAGGAGGAGTTTTCATGATGAATGTGAACGACTTATCGTTGTACACAGTAATCACTACTGGAATTGGAAGACCAGCTTCAAGTTTTTGTGTCGCAGCATTGAATTCTTTACAGAATGCCATGATGTTCACACCACGTTGACCTAGTGCAGGACCAATCGGTGGAGATGGATTTGCTTTACCAGCTGGAACTTGCAGCTTGATATAGCCGTCAATCTTCTTAGCCATTTCAAAATACCTCTGGGTTCAAACGCCGCTAGGCTCCCCAAAAATTCAAGTAACGAAAACCGTTACAACAACAATGCCTGATTTGCATGCAAATCAGGCGTTTTCAACCCACTTAAATTAAATTGATTTTTCGACTTGGCGAAATTCCAATTCAACTTGCGTTGGTCGGTTAAATACATTAATCGTCAATGTTAGACGAGATTTTTCGTACTGAACTTCTTCCACCACACCTTTAAAGTCTGTGAATGGACCGTCAGTAACAAGTAATTCTTCGCCTGGTTCAAACATCGTCTTAGGACGTGGTGCTTCACCAGTATTGCGTACACGTGCAAGAATCGCATCAGCTTCTTTTTGCGTAATTGGCGCAGGTTTTTCAGCCGTACCACCAATAAAGCCGAGTACTTTTGGACATTCTTTAACAATGTGCCAAGTATCGTCATTCATTTCCATTTCAACTAACACATAGCCTGGAAAGAATTTACGCTCTGACTTACGTTTCTTACCATCCTTCATTTCCACAACTTCTTCAGTTGGGACAAGGACTTCACCAAAGCTATCGGCAACAGCGCTACGCTGGATTCGATCATTAAGCGAACGCATCACTTGTTTTTCATAACCTGAATAGGCATGAATAATGTACCAACGTTTCATAGCTCTTTTACCCGATAATAAACTTCATCAACCAACCAATTATATAGTCGAAACACCATAAACTGACTGATGTGACAACAACGACAAGTACAACTTGCCAAGAGGCGGTTACTGTTTCTTGCTTTGTAGGCCAAACAACTCGACGCAGTTCAATGCGTGAATCTTTCAGCAATCGAACAAAGCCTTTGCCTTGATGGGTGGCGTATAATAAACCTAAAGCCACAACGATACAAGCCAAAATTACCCCAACGCGCACCCAGACATTATTCGCCGGCGCCCAATAAGCTGGAAGTTGTTGATTTACCAAGAGTGCACCAGCAAATAATGCTAATGCAATAATCCATAAAACCACGTCCACTGGCGAACCAGTTTTAACGACCTCAGCGGAATTGTTTCTTTGGGGAATTGGCGCTTCGCTTAATGCGTCACGCGATTTATCATTCGACATTTTTGTACTCGTCGTAGGATTCGCGACTTATTATATGACCAGTTTAGCCAGCATCAAGCTTTTTATTAAAAAATAAACTGGCAGGTCAGGAGGGACTCGAACCCCCAACATTCGGTTTTGGAGACCGACGCTCTACCAATTGAACTACTGACCTATATGAAAACCGAGAGTCTAGACTCTCGGTTTGAATTTCTAATTCTATTATGCAGTTACTTTAGCAACAACACCAGCACCAACTGTACGACCACCTTCACGGATCGCAAAACGTAGACCTGGGTCCATTGCGATTGGGTGGATCAATTCTACTGACATTTCAACGTTGTCACCTGGCATAACCATTTCAACGCCTTCTTGCAATTGGATTGCACCAGTTACGTCAGTTGTACGGAAGTAGAACTGTGGACGGTAACCGTTAAGGAATGGAGTATGACGACCACCTTCTTCTTTAGAAAGTACGTATACTTCTGCGTCGAATTTAGTATGCGGTTTGATCGCACCTGGTTTAGTCAATACTTGACCACGTTGAACGTCTTCACGTTTAGTACCACGTAGAAGAACACCACAGTTCTCGCCTGCACGACCTTCGTCAAGCAATTTACGGAACATTTCAACGCCAGTTACTGTAGTTTTAACTGTGTCTTTGATACCAACGATTTCAACTTCTTCGCCTACTTTCACGATACCCGATTCAACACGGCCAGTTACTACTGTACCACGACCAGAAATAGAGAATACGTCTTCGATTGGCATCAAGAATGCTTTATCGATTGCACGTTCTGGTTCTGGGATGTAAGAGTCAAGAGCAGCAACCAATTCAATTACAGCTGATTCGCCATATTGACCGTCGTTACCATTTAACGCTTGAAGCGCTGAACCACGGATGATTGGAGTATCATCACCTGGGAAGTCATAAGTAGAAAGAAGTTCACGAACTTCCATTTCTACCAATTCAAGAAGCTCTTCATCATCAACAAGGTCACACTTGTTAAGGAATACAAGGATGTATGGTACACCTACTTGGCGAGAAAGAAGGATGTGTTCACGTGTTTGTGGCATTGGACCATCAGTCGCAGCACATACAAGGATCGCACCGTCCATTTGCGCAGCACCAGTAATCATGTTTTTAACATAATCGGCGTGACCTGGGCAGTCTACGTGCGCGTAGTGACGAGTTGGAGAATCGTATTCTACGTGTGAAGTATTAATGGTAATACCACGTGCTTTTTCTTCTGGTGCAGAGTCAATTGCTGCGTAATCTTTCGCTTCACCGCCGTAAGTTTTTGCACAAATCGTTGCAATTGCAGCAGTTAAAGTAGTTTTACCATGGTCGACGTGACCAATTGTGCCCACGTTAACGTGTGGTTTATTACGTTCGAACTTAGCCTTAGCCATGAGATTCTCCTCGTTTACGTCGACACAATTCTAAGATTGCTTAGTATCGACTCATTGCTTAAAAATTAAGCACCCTTAAATACTTGAAAAGCAGACTAAAAAGCCTGCTTCTTTAAAACTGTGTGATCTAGTCACTAAACTGTATACTGGAGCTCTTATCGAGATTTGAACTCGAGACCTCTCCCTTACCAAGGGAGTGCTCTACCACTGAGCTATAAGAGCAAATATTAATTCTTCAAACTAAATGGAGCGGGAGACGAGGGTCGAACTCGCGACATGCAGCTTGGAAGGCTGCCGCTCTACCAACTGAGCTACTCCCGCACGATGTTGGTACATCCACTTCTTGAAGTCTTAAAAATTGGTGGTGAGGGAAGGATTCGAACCTTCGAAACTTTCGTAGCGGAGTTACAGTCCGCCCCCTTTGACCGCTCGGGAACCTCACCATTTTTACACTTACATCAGTGTCATTCTCTTACTTAACCACTCCAACTCTAAGATGGTGCCGGCACACGGATTCGAACTGTGGACCTACTGATTACAAGTCAGTTGCTCTACCAACTGAGCTATGCCGGCGTTTCTTAGTGTTTCGTACGTTTCGTATCGGAACGGTGTGCAGTTTAGCAAAACTTAGAATCCGTGCAAGTGTTTTTTTCAAAAAAAACGTGAAAAACTCATAAAATCAATCCATTTGATGATAATTCAACCGCTTTGATCACTGCGCGAGCTTTTATTTGGGTTTCATTCCATTCAGATTCAGGATTTGAGTCATAAACCAAGCCTGCACCCGCCTGAACATAGACCTTATTTTCACGAATCACACAGGTTCGAATCGCAATCGACATGTCCATTTCACCATGCCAGCCTAAATAACCCACAGCGCCACCAAAAATGCCACGTTTTACCGGCTCAACTTCGTCAATAATTTCCATGGCACGAATTTTTGGTGCACCAGAAAGTGTTCCAGCAGGGAATGTTGCTTTAAAAACATCCAAAGCATCCACATCATCTAAAACTTCACCCTGCACATTCGAGACAATATGCATCACATGCGAATAACGTTCGATCACCATTCGATCAGTCACTTGTACTTTGCCAATTTTTGAGACACGACCGACATCGTTTCGGCCCAAATCGATCAGCATCAGATGCTCCGCAATCTCTTTTTCATCAGAAAGCAAATCTTTTTCAAGCGCTAAGTCTTCTTCTTTGGTTTTACCACGTGGTCGTGTCCCTGCAAGTGGACGTACCGTGGCAATGCCATTTTCTAAACGAGATAGAATTTCCGGTGAAGAACCGACGATATGGAACGGCGTACCATCTCCTAGAGTCTTACCCTGTACCAAGAATAGATACGGTGATGGATTGAGATGACGTAAAGCACGGTAAACCTGTAAAGGATCCCCATCAAAGTCAGAGACCATACGATGACCGGGAACCACCTGCATGACATCCCCTGCGCGGATGTATTCTTTGACCGTTTCAATCGATTCAAGGAATTTGTCTTTACCGGTTAAAGATTCAAACTTCGGTGCAGTATGTTTCTTGGCTTGCAAGCTGACAGGAGTTGCCAATAAGGCTTCGATGGCATCTAACTGTGCCTGTGCTTTGGCATAGGCATCTGTGTCTTGCGTATCGGCATGCACAATAATGAATAACGTGTCTTTTAAGTTGTCGAACACGATCACGGTTTTAGATAGCATGAGCCATAGATCAGGCAAACCGACCGGATCGGCTTGCGGAACATTTTTAAGGCGTGGTTCGATATATCGAACTGAGTCATAACCCAAGTAACCCACCAGCCCACCAGTGAAGCTTGGCAAATCAGGCAGCTCTTGCTTAGATGGCACTTTAAATTGCGCTTGGAAATCTCGAATGTATTGGAATGGATCGTGACAAGCTTGGGTCGTAACTTGACCATGAACATCTTGAATGGTCAGTTGCCCTGCATTACATGAAAATACTGTAGATTCGCCTAAACCAATAATGGAGTAGCGTGCCCAATTCTCTCCACCCTCTACAGATTCAAACAAATAGGCTTGTTCATGTGCTTTTAAGCGTGCAAAGACGGATAGCGGCGTATCAGTATCTGCCAAACGTTGGCGATACACTGGAATCAGATTATAGCCTTGAGATTGTAATTGTTGAAATTGACTTTGCGTTGTCATGAGGAATTCTCTTCTGTTTTCGATTAACTAAGTTTTAAACATGCTGTATTCACTTAGTGTCGCCATCGAAAAACGCATTTAATGTTCATCCCTCTTCCTTTCATCAACGTTTTATATCTATATTTTTAAAACATATTAATTCAGCAATTCACATAAATCATCAACCACTTGCTGCGGCTGACACAACTGAATGTCTTCGCCATGATTATAGCCATAGCTAACCACAATACAATCGATACCGGCACGGCGTGCAGCTTCGACATCGTTACTTGAATCACCCACCATGAGCGTCTGTGAAAGGCTTGAATCAAATGCCTCTACGCAGTGCAACAATGGTTTTGGGTCAGGCTTACGCACTTCAAAGCGATCTCCACCCACCACATCGGCAAAATAATGACTCATGTTGAGGATATCTAAAATTTTACGTGCAGGCAGTTCAGGCTTATTGGTGACGCAGATTAATGTTTTAGCTTGTGCCTTTGCCCAATCTAAAAATGGTAAAACGCCAGCAAAAGGCTGCGTATCAACACAAGGGTCGGCATTATAGATTTCAAGAAAAGTATTAAGCAGCAATTGATGTTGCTTGGGATCAACCTGTCCTGTGAGATGTTTTAGAACGCTTTGACAGAACAATGAGGTTCCCTTACCAATCCAAACCCGCACTTGTTGCTCGCTCACTAAGGGCAACTCAAGCACGTTCAAACTCATATTCATCGCACGATACAAATCAGAAGCGGAGTCGACCAAAGTGCCATCTAAGTCAAATAAGATCAGATTGCGTTGTGCTAACTTTGCAACATTCATGTGGGATCCTTTTTATTTCATCAGTCTAAAATGCAAAAGTGCTGTGCATAAATACAAAAGGCATGCGATTGCATGCCTTGATTTGTGAAAATCCATCAAAGCTTATTTAAAAATCAGCCAAGCGATAATCGCAATAATGATCAATGCAATCAGTGACATTAAACCAACTGTGGCATTTTTTTGCTCTTCGACTTTTTGCTCAACAATCGACACCGGTTTTTCCACTGGAATCGGCGCAGGTTCAGGTTTGACTGAACTTAAATCTGTACCTTCTGGAATTGGTGCAGGTTTAGGAATTCCAACATTTTGTGGCATTCCTTCACGACTGAGTTGCACGCTGGCATCACGCTGTTTTAAATCTGGCATACCTTGATCATTCATTTGCTGTGCCGGAGTTTTATCTACAGGCGCAGCTTGTGCTGTTTCAGATGCCGCAATCGCTTCAGAAGGTTGTTGAATGCTGTCTTCAATAGCAGGCGTAGTAGACGCAACAACTGGCGCTTCTTGCTCAACAACCATTGGTGCTGCAGGCTCTGCTGTCACGTCAACTGCAGGGGCTAAAACTGAAAATTTATGACTGGCAAATTGGACAATATCGCCATCTTTAAGCAAAGTTTCATGCTCAATCCGTGCGTCATTGACGAATGTGCCATTGGAAGATTTCAAATCTTGCACATATAAAGCATCTTCTTTGACCAAGAATGCTGCATGACGACGTGATACATCGGCTGATTGCAACAACAGATCGGCATCTTGATGACGCCCAATCAACATGTCACGCTCAACACTCACTTCTTTGCCCGTAAACTCACCGGTAATGGCTTCTAATTTCCAAGTCATGATGATCTACTCATTTTAAATTTCAAAATATCTTAACATGTTGAACTCAAATTTCGATGTTCGTCTATTAAGGCGTCGGTCGTACGGTTGTGGTGGTCACGGTATTTTTGGTTTTTTCCACCACAGGATTCGGCACCACCACCGTTTTCGGCAAAATCACCGGCTCAATCGCAACAGGCGTGGTGACGACATTTGACGACTGAATCGTGCCACCTGATGGCACTTGTTGATACAACGTCGGTTCAGCAGGCTTGGCAGTGTTAGACACAGGCAAACGTTGTTGGAATACATCTTCCACCTGATCAGGCAATTTGGCAAAAGAACCATCTTTATCCATCGCCAACTGTAGGCTGTACAAACGATCATAACGCTGTTGAGCAATACGGCGAACGTCCGCGCTATCACCAATAATGGTCGGATGGATAAATACCAATAAATTGCGTTTTTCACCTGATTTATTGTCCGCTCTAAACAAGCGCCCAATACCGGGAATCGAACCAAGACCCGGTACAGACTGTTTAGAGTGGATACTGTTGTCTGAAATCAAGCCACCCAATACTACGGTTTGACCATGCTCCGCCAACACCGAAGTTTTGATGGCACGTTTACTGGTCACCAAATCGGACGCCTGACCTTTATCTTGTACCGCAGACACTTCTTGTTCCACTTCTAAGCGAACCGTCCCTCCCTCACCAACGTGTGGAATGACCTTTAGCGTTACACCGACGTCTTTACGTTCCACTGAGGTATAAGGATTGATATTACCGCCAGTGGTCGCAACCGAACCCGTCACAAAAGGCACGTTTTGACCGACCACAATATAGGCTTCTTCATTGTCCAAGGTCACAATAGACGGCGTAGAAAGCAGATTTGATTTGGTGTTGGATTTCAAGGCTTGGATTAAAGCGCCATAGAGCTTACGGGAACCATTGGCACCTTCTTTATAATCACCCAAGACCACAGAAGTGCCTACCCCGTTTTTACTGCCTGCCAAAGCCGCGCCTAAACCAACCTTACCACCGCTTAGATAGCCTGCGGCTAAGTCAGCAATCCCCGCACCCACATTGGAGAAATTCACTAAGCCAATCCCACTGGAAATATCCCCTAAGGCCCACTGCACGCCGAGTTGATCGGCATCATCACCTGCGACTTCAATAATGGCCGCTTCAATCAGCACCTGTTCACGGCGCATATCGAGCTGTTGAATCGCCGATTCAATCTCGCGCATCAGTTGAGGCTCTGCTTTCACCACCAAAGCATTTTGCGAATTATCTGCAATAATACTGACACCTTTGGCATTAAAACTGGTGACGTCATTTTTATTGTTATTGGATGAGCCAGCTAAGTTGATCGAAGGTGTGGAAATCGAAGAACTGTTTGAATTGCTATTGGATGAATTATTATTCAATGTGTTGTTCAAATTGCTGCTTGAACTTGAGTTTGATGAACTGGTATCGGAACTCGAATTAACCGCTTGACCCGTGACCAAACCTTGTAAAATTTCCGACAAACTTTTGGCACTAGCATATTTCAGCTTAAAGACTTTTAACCCACCCAAACGATCTGCTGATGGTACATCGAGCATCTCCACCATTTGGCGAATACGCTTACGGGTACCGGGGTCGCCTTTAATCAAAATACGATTGGTTCGTGCATCGGCAATAATGCGAACTCGTGAACCCGACACATCTTTAGAGGCACCTGTCGAAGACATCGATTCCAATAAGGCAATTATCTCTTCCGCCTGACTCGATTGTAAGCTCACCGCTTCAATGTCATTTTGCCCGGTGCCATCTAAGTTACGAATCAAGGTTTCAAGTTGATAAATATTGCTGGCACGATCTGATACGATCAGTGCATTGGTGCCTTGGATTGCCGCTAAATGTGCAAATTGCGGCATGAGAGGACGTAAAGCCGGAATTAAATCATTGGGATTGGTATTTTCCAACCAAATCACCCGTGTAACGACTTGATCACCTCGCGCATTGCGACTTGGATCATAAGGCACACCTGAATTTTTAACATTGCTGTCTGGCACCAAGCGAATGGTATTGCCTGATGGAATCGCCACCACGCCATTGACATTTAACACGCCTAAAAACAGGTCATAGACTTCAGCTTTGTTTAAGGCTTTATTCGAAATGACGGTAACATTGCCACGTACCCGTGGATCAACCGCAAAATTTTTGCCAGTAATATCCGCCACTTCGTTAATAAACGCAGTCAGATCGGCATCACGTAAATTAATTTTCCAAGTTTGCGCTTGAACCGATGTGCTCATGACCGCCAATACCGGTGCTGCTGCAACCCAAGCCCAAACTGAACGGTGATGATTCAAAAAATCCATGATTTATTATCTATCCTAATGCTGTTCGTAATGTGTCACACTTACAAATCTTGTTGGAAGGTCATCACTTGATCACCTCGTTTGACCTCAATTCTGACTTTGCCTTCTCGCTTAGCTTGTTCTAACAGTTGTGCCTCGGTTTGTCCTTGACCCACAGTTTGCCCATTTAAAGAAAGAATGCGATCTCCAGACTTTAAGCCCAGTTTATTTTTGAGTGCTGCAGGGGTTTGATCCGTAATTTCATACCCTTGCCCCCCTGAGGCATTCACCCCCATATTTTTTAAATATTGCTCTCGATTCTCTTGAATTTGATCGATGGCTTGTCCCAATGCACGTTGGGTTGGATTCATCCCTGTCGTGGAATTAGTGTTCGCCGTATTAGCTTGTGCATTGCTAGTACCATTTGATCCAGCACTATTTGATGTAGAAGCATTGCTATTTTGCGCTGCATCGGGTCCTAATGGCTGATACAGGTTTTCTAGCCCTGAAAATTCAAGCACTTTCTGCTCACCATTGTTTTGACGCAGAATCACTTTATCCCAATACACTTCCGCCAATTGATAGCCGGTATTGTCCAGTGTTTCACCGACCAAATATCGATCAGCAACATCATTGACTTTAATCACCGCAGAAGAATTATAACTTGGGGAAGCAACCACCACCCCTTGCAGTTGTAGCACTACATTTGATTCAGCCGCCTGTGCGGTAGACCCCACTTCTTGAAACAAGGCAAAATTGGAAATATTCGGGACTGAGGGCTGCTGTGAGCCTAAACTGACCTGTTCGGGCTGAATCGCTTGTGGTGGTGCCATGATCCACCAAAACAGCGCTGCCAAGGTCCAACACAACATCAAAATCAGAACCGCTAAAACAATCGGGGCAATACGATCTGCTTTACCCTGAGCCAAGCTTTGTACTTGATCTTTTACACGCTGTAAGCCTTGCATCAGAACGCCCCACTAAACAGCGGTTGTCTAGAGCTGATCACATAAGTATCAAGCCCTGCCTTACCGGTATACGAAGCGGTGTTTTGCAATAAACGCTGTGTCAGCTGCACATCGAGCATCAGGCTCGGATCAAGATTCAAATTGGCAATTTTTTGATTGCGCTGATCTTGGATATCGAGGTTGAGTTTGCCATTTTCATCTTTGATTTGACCCAGTAAGGACGGAATGTCCATACGGTCTTGGCGCTGTGCAAATGTATAAATTAAAGCCCCACCACCCCACTGCATTTTACCGTCTGCTTTGGAGAAGCCTTGTTCAGGTTGGAATTTAAATTCCAGATCGGAGAGTTGCACGTTATTGCTTGGCCATTGCCAATTCACCACATTTTTTAAAGTATCGGCAGCCACTTGCCCGCTCATATTTTTGATGGTGATGGTTTTACCCAAGCCATAACCGACAATGCCTTGCATTTGGGTCTGACCACTATGCAGCTCAATATCAGCCCCTAAACGCATTAAAATCAGGTCTAAGGGGCGGGTCTTCCATACCACCGAACCGCTTAAATGGCCTTTTTGCCAATCCGCCTGTCCTTTCCAAACATTGCCACTGACATTTTTGAACATCTGATTATTCTTATAAAATTTAGACATTAACCAAGATGCAGGCACCTGCAACAATACAAAAATAACAAAAGCAACCCCGGCAAATCCCCACCAAGCCGTTTGCTTTGATTTTATATCCATGCTGTCGCTACCCACATTTTTATCATTTATATATCCGTGCGAAAAATCATCGCTTATCCCATGACATTATGCATATATTTAAGCATTCTCCAATTCACAGACATAAAAAAACCAAGCAAAAATGCTTGGTTTCTCAATTAAAACAAATTTAATCGCATTTTAAATGCTTAGATTAAGAAATCTTCTAATTTTGCGCCTTTTTCAAGCTGAGCCACCAACCAACGCGGTTGTTTACCACGACCCGTCCAAGTCTCATCTTTATTATCTTTGTTACGATAGCGAGGTTCAACCGATTTACGGGTGGTTTTTTTACGTTTATGCGAACCGTATTCAATAAATTGCTCTAAAGTTAAACCCGCAGATTCAGCAATTTTAAGAATTTGATTATAAGCATCTTCAATCGCTTGGTCTTTTTTAGATTCAATTAAAGCTTCCGCTTCAGCGGTTAACTTTCTTAACTCTTCAACCGACAGATTACTAATGTCTGGCATGACATACTCCAAAATATTTAAAAATAATAATTATTAGAAATTTGATTCACAATAACTGCGAGATAATCATATTTTTATTTTGTTTATTTAGCAATCTCAGTTTTGCTTAATATACACAAATAAACATAATTATTTAAATCATCATGATTAAAACAGCAGATTATGCACTTTATTTTCAAGATGAATAATATCGCTTCGGGTTAATGCGGGAATTTGGGTTTTGGTCATTTTGATTTTATCAACAAAAACCACAACGGCTTCCCCTGTTGCCACCACTTGCTGTTGCGATTCACTATATAAGCTATATTCCATACGCATGGCTGAATTACGCAATTCAACCACTTTTGATCCAATCCATAAGGTATCAGGGAAAAAGATCGGCTTAATATATTTGCACTGACTCGATGCCACCACGGTATTGACGTCTAAATCAAATATATTCAGTTGATTAAAATATTCAATACGCGCGCTTTCCATATAACGATAGTACATGACGTTATTGACATGACCAAAAGCGTCCATATCTCCCCACGCCACACTTTGTTTATAAATGACCGGGTATTGTTTTAAATCATCCATGCTTTGACTCATATTTTAAGGTGGATAAAATCGGCGTCTTTTTCAAATACAGAATTTAACTGCTGAATCAGTACTTCATCGCCATGAAAGGTCGATTTAATTCGCAGATAATTCATTAAGATATTATCAGGATATAATAATAGAAGCTGTTTTGCGGCTTGCTCACGCTGTGTTGACATATACACATGCCACAGTGCAAAAGCAAAAATCGGCATACTTGGGTATTTATTTTCCAAGGTATTAATCTGCTGTTCCACCACAGCATAATCAGGATTTTGTTTTAACAGTTGTTGTTGAAACCACAAATAAAATACATCTTGATCAAAACGTTCATTCAATAGTTCAAGTGCCAATAGGCCGTGTTGTTCTGCCATTTCTGGAATACGCGATAATAATTTTAGCCACAGCACTTTGGTTTCAAAAGATAAGCTTTGAATCTGCTGTTGCTGCTGCTGATAACGATCAATCACCCGTTGAATATCATCAGTCGAGGCTTGCTCAAACTGTAGCAACAGTTGGGTTAACCAATTTTGTTTAGTATCTGCTTGTAAATGACCATAATGGGTTGATTTCAAATACAGCCAAGGAAATTGTGTGGCAAACTGTCCCCATAATGTAATTAATCTTTGCTTATAACTCGGTTCAAGTGCATTCAACCAAGGCGACAAAGCATGACCACTAAGAAACTCTAAATGGGTTAAGGCTTGCTCTCCATCTTGCTGCGCCAAATAAATTTCCACCCGCTGAATTTCAGCCAGCTCAAATGCATCGGCAGGGCTTTTTTCCAATACCTTGAGTGCATCGTTGTACAAGCCTTGTTGGACCAACACTCTCGATTGCATGACTTGTTGTAACAAGCCAGAGTGTGCATAGGAGGGCTGTAAGTATTCTGCTTGTTGACTCTTTCCGCCCAACAACCACAGTACCCCGAGCTGTTCATAACTATGCAATTCGCTGAAATTGACCACGTGTTGAATTTTACGTTTTTCCCGATTCACATAGCGCTTTAACCACATCCATGCGATTTGAAATACCAACCCCACCAGCAGTGCACCCAAAACCAAAAACCACATATTGGTTTGAATTTGAATACCATGCCAAAGCACATACACATACCCACTGCCTGCTCCATAGCTGAGGACACTCAGCAGTGCAATCAAAATCAACGCAATAAAGCTATACACCAACACAATATGCTTCATCGACTTACTCCAAAATCGCTGAACTGCTCAGCTTTGGAATCGGGTTCAGTTGTTTCTGTTTCACTTGCACAATGGTCTGACGGAGCTTTTGGCTATAGGCATCAGGCAAGCTTTGCAGTTCAATATCAATCAAATTCAACATTGATTGATACGCGACAAAATCACCCCGCAATAAAGCTTGTTGGGACAACAACACACGCAATTGCACTTCTTTCAGAATCAATCTCCGGTTCACTAAACTTGAATCGGTCTGATCCACCACATCAATTTTGAACCATTTTTGCCAAAAATGCGTTTGCTCAGGCGCACCGACATTTAATTGCATTTGGCTCTTTTGATTTATTAAGCTTTGATCGACTTGTTCCAACACATTATTCAGTTGCGACAAATGTGCAGTACGCTCAGTGACATAGTGTTGAATCATCTGTTTGTCTTTTGAAACCGCTTGATGCAGTCCCTGTCTTAAAGTATCCGCCAAATCATACTGCTCAATATCCAGATCAAGCTGATTCAGTTGATCCACAGCATAGACAAATTGCTGTTGCTCTAAGGCAAATTGAACCAAGGCGATTTTCTGTTTGATTAATACCGTGGGCTGAATCCCGACAACTTTCTCAGGTACGGCTTGAGTAAGGGCAGTTGTATTGACGGGTAATGATTTATTGGATTGACGCTGCGCTGCGACCAACTGATCATTTAAATTGGCAATGCTTTGTTCACTTTTATGAAGTTCATCTTGTATAGCTGTCAGCTGAGCTGAAAATATATAGCTGTCATAACTGAGTTTGACCAGCCAAATCAGTCCAAGCACTGCCAATACATATAGAATCTTCTTCATACTTCCCTTTTTAATTGTTCAAGCTTGTGCAACACCACATCGGGTTTAAGCTGATGTAAACAGCTCACCTTGAAAGCTAAATTTAAACTTTTTTGATCCTGCTTCAGCAATTGCTCTAAACGCTCACCCAAGACCCAATAATGACAAGCTGCAATGACAGTCTCATGTCCTGAGAGGAGTGTCAGCCAATTTCTCCAGCTGGCTTCACTACTGATACAGACCACATAAGGCGGTCGATGCTGATTGAGCGCTTGCAGGAGTTGCGGAAGCTGTTGAACACTACTTATTGGACAATAGCGTTCATACAACACCACATTCAAAATTTCGATGCCACGCTGTTGACACTGTTGCATCATAAACTGTCGACCACCTTCACCGCGCCAAAAGGCAATGGTCTGCAAATTTTGTAGCTGGTCAAAAATAGGTAAATTCAGCATCCCCTCAGAGCTTTCCACTTCAGGTATGAGGCTAATAAGCCCATATTCACTTAAGGCATGCGCTGTGGTCTGCCCGACTGCAATCCATTGAATATGCTGAAGCTGATCGAGGGTGATGCCAGTTTCAGCCAAATAACGCATCCCGACTTCAACCGCTTTAGGACTGACCACCACAATCACTTGTGCAGACACCAATGACTGAAATAAGCTGATGAGTTCCGCATCTAAAGCCTTATCACGCAAAGCTAAAACAGGCAAATCGATCACAGCATAATTGGCTTGCAACAAGCATTGGGTTAAAGCTTGGGCACGCTCAGGGGGACGTGTATTGATAAAAAGCATCGAAAATGAATATCAGAAAACTTATTGATATAAAGCTTTCAGTAAATCACCTGCGCCTTGATCAAGCAGGGCTTTGGCAAGTTCTACACCCAACTGTTCCGCTTGCTCAGGCTGACCTGTCACCACGGCACGAAGTAAGGTTGAACCATCAACACTGCCCACTCGCCCTTCTAGGTTCACTTGATTATTTTCAAGTGTCGCAAAACCTGCGATTGGTACTTGGCAACCGCCTTCCAAATACGCATTAAAAGCACGTTCAGCACGGACACAGGCATTAGTTTCCGCATGCATTAAAGGCAAGATCAAATCTAAAACATCTTGGTCTTGGCTTCGACACTCTAAGCCTAAGGCACCTTGACCCACCGCAGGTAAACTGACTTCAGGCGCAAGCGTATGACGAATACGTGCTTCTAAGCCTAAACGTTTTAGACCTGCACTCGCCAAAATAATCGCATCATATTGACCAGCATCGAGTTTAGACAAACGTGTCCCGACATTACCACGCAAATCAATCACGTCTAAATCCGGGCGTTGTTTTAAAATTTGACTTTTACGACGTAAGCTTGATGTGCCGAGTTTTGCACCTTGGGGTAAATCTTCAAAACGTGCATAAGTGTTTGAGACAAAGGCATCAAAGGGATCTTCACGTTCACAAATCACCGCAAGCTCTAAGCCTTCTGGCAGTTGCATCGGTACATCTTTCATTGAATGTACCGCTAAATCTGCACGACCATCGAGTAAAGCAGCTTCAAGCTCCTTCACAAACAAACCTTTACCGCCGATTTTGGCCAATGGCGTATCTAAAATCTTGTCGCCTTGGGTCACAAAAGTCACCAATTCAACTTGAAGACCTGCGTGTAAAGTTTCAAGACGCTCGCGAATATGCTCTGCTTGCCAGAGTGCAAGTGGGCTTTGACGGGTTGCGATTTTTAAGGTTTTGATCATTTCAGCACTGCCAAACTTTAAACATCCTAAACTTACCCTGCTCGACTAAAAAAGCAAGTAAATTATTTCATCGCCTTAATACTGTATATGTATTAGAAGTTTTGCATTCGCTCACGCAGCATAGGTAAATGACGACGACTCACGGCCAATTTTTCTTCAAGTTCACGGCAACGGACTTGATATTGCCCCGATGCGACCAGCTCTAATCCATCAAGATAATCCAAAGAAATAAGAGCATTACGATGAATTCGAATAAATTTATTGGCAAACTCTTGCTCTAAATCTTTCAAGGTTTCATCGATGAGGACACTGCCATTTTTATGTCTGACCGTGACGTACTTCTGATCCGCCAAAAAATAATAAATATTTTCGATTGGAATCAGCTCAATCCCGCGATAGGTCTTTGCAGCAATTTGCTGTCTTTGTGCTTGTTTTTCCATATTTTCTTTTTGTTCTAGTTGTGACACTTGTGCTTGTGTCAGTTTGGTTAAGTTATCCAACACTTCTTGTAATTCTGCTTTTGCGATCGGCTTAAGTAAATAACCTTTGGCTTGAGACTGTATCGCGGTTAATGCGTGCTCATCATAAGCAGTGCAAAACACCACCGCTGGCATCGGATTCAGCGCACTCAAATGCTGCGCACAAATCAAACCGTCCATTTCAGGCATTTTAATATCGAGCAACACCACATCGGGTTCATATTGCTGCACATAATCAATCGCCTCTATTCCATGCTGTGCCGTCGCGACAACCTGATGCCCCAATTGTGTGACCATGCGAGATAAACGTTCAACCGCTAGGGGTTCGTCATCACAAATTAGGATGTCCATTGTTCCTCCTTGATTTAGGCTAACGGTCGTTATTTTAATAAAGCTTAACTCAATTGTTCTATTTATACTGATACTGAATTACGGTGGTGAAAATTCCATTTCCTCCATGCGTCCTAAACAGAACGCCATAACCAAAATGTGCCTTGAGTCGTTGCTTCACGTTCTCTAGGGCAATGCCGTTGCTTTGTCTCGCTGATATTCTATCTGCAATAAAAGGGTTAGTAATGACTATAGTGACTTGATTTTGCAATATTTCAACCAGTATTCCTATCTTAGCATTGATCATTTTTTTCTCAACCCCATGAAAAATACTGTTTTCAATCAAAGGTTGTAAGGTCAAAATCGGAATCGAAACCTGTTGAATCAATTCAGGTTGTTGAATGTTCCATTCCACCTCTAAACGCTCGCCTAAGCGTAGTTTTTCAATGGCTAAATAATACTGACATAAGGCGATTTCTTCTTTCAAACTGACCAATTTTAGCTCTTGAAAACTGGCTCTAAACAGCCTTGAAAGATCGATCAACATTTGTTCAGCCTTATCTGGATCTGTACCAATCAGACTGACCACACTGTTTAAACTATTGAATAAAAAATGCGGATGAATCCGTGCTTGCAACGCTTGAATTTTTGCATTCAATTCGCTGTTTTGTTGCTTTAACCATTCATCTCGCACATAAATATAGCGAAAGCAAAATGCACCCAATAACACCCCATAACTACAGTGTAAAACCAAGCCTTGGAATAAAATTTCCTGCGATAAATTTTGTAAGGAAAAATTACTTCCCCAGTAAAACAGCAAATTCAGCACCGTAGTGGTGACCAAGATGATCATTTGCAATAAACAAAAGCCCATGATCGAGGCGAATACAGGACTGGCTTTATTCCACAGTCCTTTAAATTGCTCAATGATGGCGATGAAAGCCAGTACCACCCAATTAATATAGAGAATCGATTGAATCACATGACTCAAATTCAAATTCGACCACGACTGCGCTTCAGCGAGGGACAACAACAATGCCAATACAATGCTGGCAATAAACAGCTCAACAAAATATTGCCACTGCCCCATTCGAGTAAAAAAATTTGAATGCATAAAATCCTTTTGATTTTTCAATCAGAATCATTGTGCGAGGCTTCGGCAAGTGAAGCTGAATTTGCTATACTCATGCCAAATGACTGCTTTTAATTTTATTGAGCCGATATGACCACTTCTTCTAATTCCTCAAATCCTTCACAAGCCCAAACTTCAGGTATGTGGGGCGGTCGTTTTTCTGAAGCGACTGATGCTTTTGTTGCTGAATTTACAGCATCTGTTCAATTTGACCAACGCTTTTATAAACAAGATATTGCAGGTTCAATTGCGCATGCAACCATGCTTGCCAAAGTGGGCGTACTGACCACGCAAGAACGTGACGACATTATTGAAGGTTTGACTGCAATCAAAGCCGATATCGAATCTGGCAACTTTGAATGGCGTATTGATTTAGAAGATGTGCATATGAACATTGAGTCGCGTTTGACTCAACGTATTGGCATCACAGGTAAAAAATTACATACCGGTCGTAGCCGTAACGACCAAGTGGCAACCGATATTCGTCTGTATGTTCGTGATGAAATCGATGCCATTTTAGAATTATTGAAAAAATTACAAAAAGGCATTTTAGGATTGGCTGCAAAAAACACCAATACCATTATGCCGGGCTTTACCCATCTTCAAACCGCTCAGCCTGTGACCTTTGGTCACCATTTGATGGCTTGGTTTGAAATGTTGGTACGTGACTCAGAGCGTCTAATTGACTGCCGTAAACGTGTCAATCGTTTGCCACTCGGTTCTGCTGCACTTGCAGGGACAACCTATCCAATCGAGCGTGAATACACCGCTGAACTTTTAGGTTTTGAGGCGGTTTGCGAAAACTCGCTTGATGCAGTTTCTGACCGTGACTTCGGTATTGAGTTCAATGCAGCGGCATCACTGATCATGATGCATTTATCACGTATGTCTGAAGAAATGATCCTTTGGACTTCGGCTCAGTTTAAATTCGTGAACATTCCTGACCGTTTCTGTACTGGTTCTTCAATCATGCCGCAAAAGAAAAACCCAGATGTGCCTGAGCTCATCCGTGGTAAAACGGGTCGTGTCTATGGCGACTTGATGAGCTTGCTTACACTCATGAAAGGTCAACCGTTGGCGTATAACAAAGACAACCAAGAAGACAAAGAACCCTTGTTCGATGCGATTGATACCGTTCGTGGTTCACTCATGGCCTTTGCGGACATGATTCCTGCACTTGTGCCAAACATCGAAGTGATGCGTGAAGCTGCGCTTCGTGGTTTCTCTACCGCAACTGACCTTGCTGACTACTTGGTTAAAAACGGCGTGGCATTCCGTGATGCGCACGAAATTGTCGGTAAAGCGGTTGCGCTTGGCGTACAAGAAGGTAAAGATTTGTCTGAGTTGACTTTAGAACAACTTCAACAATTCTCAGACTTGATTCAAGCGGATGTGTTTGAAAAAGCATTAACACTTGAAGCTTCTGTAAATGCACGTAACCACATTGGGGGTACAGCACCTGCTCAAGTAGAAGCTGCGATTGAACGTGCACATGCACGCTTAGAAAAACTTTACGCTTAAGGATTTAAACAGATGTCTCGACAAGTATTTTGCCGTAAATATCAAGCAGAAATGGAAGGCTTAGACTTTGCACCGTTCCCAGGTCCTAAAGGTCAAGAGTTCTTTGTAAATGTCTCTAAACAAGCTTGGAGCGAATGGCTTAAACACCAAACCACGCTGATCAATGAAAAGCGTTTAAACGTGTTTGAACCCGATGCGAAAAAGTTTCTTGAAGAACAACGTGAGAAGTTCTTTAGCAATGACGAAACACTAGAAAAAGCTGAAGGCCTAAAGCCTGAGTGAGGATTAGTGGAGCACTGCTCCACCCGAACGCAAGGCGAAGGCTGTGCCTGAGCAGAAAAATAAAGCGCCGCTTTAAGTTTTACTCAAGTCAAACACCGAATGTGTGCGTAGGCTTTAATCTAAAAAGAATCTCCATTTTTGGGGGTTCTTTTTTTTGCATTGCTTTAAACTTTATCCAAGATAAGCACCTAAGATGCGCACAGGCTTTTACCTCAAAACCGCCAAAACAATAACTTTTCTTTGCATATTATTCTTACTCAGTACAGCTCCATCTCTTTTTAGAATTTTCATTTACCCATATGCCAACGAGAAGAATAATGTTTTAGTTATACGCTACCATTAAACCGAGTATTTCAATCTAAGCATCGAGTTACATGTCACCTCATGTTAAACGATTGTAAATAACAGCTTATATACTCTTAAATTCGATAGCCATTTTTATTGAATAGAATGAATAACTTAGATACTTATAAACTCAAAGTACGATATGAATAATTATTTTAGATTTTGCATAATTAACATTCAGACTTTAGAACGTTACATAGCCTCACAAGAATAGAGCTGAACATTACATAGAACATGGATATATTAAATTCATCACAACTGATTGAGTTAATGCAATATTTAACACAATTGATAATATTCTACTGATGTCTTGATTTCAGATTCAGTTTTCCTTCCTAGATTTCCCCCAAAATCTAGGAATTTTTTTGTCTGTATCTTTTTATATAGCGAATATTTAATGGTGATAAATACTGAATCAGACCCAACCATGCCATTCTATTTAAAAAAACAGTCACAAAAAAACCTCACTGATGAGGCTTTAATTCAAAGAACAGATGGATGCATGGATATGTTAATGCGGATGACCTTGCACTTTCTCTTCAATTTCTTCAACACTGGTATGCCGTACATCAAAACCTTTCGCCATATAAATCACCTGCTCTGAAATATTACGGGCATGATCCCCAATCCGCTCTAAAGCACGTAACACCCACATCACATTAAGCACACGTGAAATATGGCGTGGATCTTCAATCATATAGGTCATTAAGGTCCGCATCGCTGACTGATATTCACGATCGATATCGGCATCGGCCAACAATACGCGGAGGGCCTGCTCTGCATCTACACGGGCAAACGCATCTAATGCATCATGAATCATCACACGGACTTGGTTGCCAATATGCCGTGTCTCCATATAGCCACGCGGTGATTCCCCTTCATCGCAGAGATCTTGGGCAATGCGGGCAATCTTGGCTGCTTCATCTCCAATCCGCTCCAAATCAGTATTGGCTTTGCTCATGGCAATCACCATCCTTAAATCACTGGCAGCAGGATGACGGCGCACTAAAATCAGCGTCAAACCTTCATCAATCTCCCGCTCGTATTGATTCACGGTATTGTCTTGGAACTGCACATCAATGGCGAGACTGGCATTGGTATCGAGTAATGCATGAATGGCATTGGCAACCTGTTGTTCCACCAAGCCACCCATGGTCATAAATTTGGTATGCACATCCTGTAAGTCTTCATTAAATTGAGACGAAATATGGTGGCTCAGTACAGGATTGGTCGGGCTCAAGGCAATGACTCCAATTGAAAATGCTGTCGTTGTGATGAGATAGAATGCGAATCGTTCACAGCAGCGTTATGATGATTTTTATAAGTTCACTGAATATTAAAACACAAGCATTGTGAAGATTTGATGACAGCATTTTGAGCGAATATGGGCTTATCACAGCAATACACGTTATATGTCTTGTTTACTTCTGTACGCATTAATCAGGGCAATAAAGTCATTCATGCGATAAAACTATTTATAAATCAGCCAAGCGTTCATTTGCGCCAATTCTGCTTCATTTAACTGCCCTACCGATGCTTTGAGTCTGAGTACATTGAGCACATAGTCATATTGCGCATTGACGAATTCTTGTTTGGTGGAAAAGGCATTGCGTTGTGCCAGCAATACATCGACCATGTTTTTCAAGCCTTCACTGTATTGCGCTTGCGAGGCTTTCGAGACTAAAGCAGAGGATTCCATTGCGGCTTTGCGAGCTTGTAAAGTCGCCTGATCCGTTTCTACCTGTAGATAGGATTTTTTAACATCGGTATTGGCTTTACGCAACGCAGCATCAAACTGTGAGTCGCTCTTTTTGACATTCAAACTGGCTTTATCAATATTGCGTTTGGTGCGTCCACCATTAAACACATTCCAATTCAGTTCCACGCCGACTTGGTCGAATTGTCCATCATTGGAAATAATCGTTTTGGGACTTTGGGTGTTATAGCCATAACTGGCAACGGCATCAATTTGCGGATAAATCGCAGCTTGCTCAACCCGTTTTTGGTCATTGGCATATTGCTGCTGTAAGCGTGCTTGTAACACATCTAAGTTCTGACTGCGCGCTAAGTTAGTCCATTCCTCTAGCGAACTTGGAATCGGTTTTTGATATTGAAAGTCATCACGAAGCACCGCCAATTTTTCTTGATAGGGTCCGATCAACTGCGCCAATTGTTCCTGTGCTAAAATCAGTTGCGTGCCTGTGGCAATGCGATTGGCTCTGGCATTTTGATACTGTGCATTGGCTTCACTGACATCACTTTTCGCCACCAAGCCCTCACGTAACTTGGCGTTCATCATGTTCAGTTGTTCAAGTAAGGCTTTTTCTTCTTGCGCGTTGGTGAGCGTCAAGGCTTGTTGACGCAGTACATTAAAATAACTTTCAGCGACATTGAGTAAATGCTGTTGTTGTTGCAGCTTTAAAGTCACCTCACTGAGTTGAACTGAGGTTTTGACCTGTTTATAGCCCTGCCATGCATCCATGCGAAATAGCGGTTGCCGTGCAGTGATCGTGGCTTGTTTGGTGGTCGATGTCGATGACATTAAATCCGATGAGTTGAAAATATTGCCTGAACCCATGTCACTTTGATTCAAGTCTTGGTGTTTTCGCGTGATGTTACCTGACACGGTCACCGTGGGTAATAAATTGCCTTTAGCGATGCCTAAATTGAGTTGATCTGCTTGATATTGATACACATTGGCTTGCCAATTGGGATCTGTCGTTTTGGCACGTTGGTAGGCTTCAACCAAGTCCAAAGCCAAACAATATGGACTCAATAACAATAGACTGGACGCAATGAAGGTTATTTTCATCATATTTTTTTACATAGCCTTAAGCAATTGAATAAAATAATATTTAGGAATGTATTGAAACTGATATTAAAGGCATTCGAAGCTTTTTCCGTATGCTTTTTATTATTTTCAGTTGAAACCTATGTTTTATCATCAAAATTAAACAATTATCTGGCAATGAATGCAAATTTCATTGTTGAATTAACGGTTTATTGCCAATCAGTAACAATTCATTGCACTCTGATGTGCTTAAATCAGCAAAAATATTCACTCTTCCTTTGATGCTGTTCCACTCTATTTTGATGAGCGAATGAATTTCTTTTTGAGTTTTAAAAATCTGTTGTTGTCTTCCACTTGTATTCTGCTAAGTGCATCACTGAGCGGATGCCAAAAACCTGCATCTGAAATCTCAAAAGAACAGCATGCTGAGCAAAAAGTTGAAGTCATTGTGCCCGATTTAAATCAAATTTGTGAAAATCTCAAAAAAGAGATGCGTGAAATGACGGCGCAACGCACCACCTTTGCGCTCGAACAGATTAATCAAAATATTCGAGTCTGCTTGCCGCTGATCTCACATGCTGAACAAAAGAAACTGATGGATTTATCCAATCAGATGTATGCCCAATTTTTACAGATTGATCGCACACCTGAACAGCAAAAAGCCTTTGATGAATATGCTTTAGATGAGTCGCAATACCCAACCATTCAACAAAGTCATTTTGAAAAATTACATATTCGTGATCAGTATTTATTACGTCATAAAGGTCAGGCGTATATTGAATTAAGTGACTTAAATATTCATAACATTAGCTATAAACGCAATAGCCAATACTTAGCCAAAGTGTTTGCACCGTACTTTCCTGAAGATGAAAAGGAATTTATGCAAAATTTGGCAGATCAAAATGAAGTGCCTTTCTTTAATCGCAATACCTTACTGATTTCACCTGAAGAGATTGCGCAGCGTGCTTTATTTTGGGAAAGGTATCTCAAGAAATTTCCGAAAAGCAGATTTAAATCAGACGCGCAGTATATCTATGACACTTATCGCACGCTGCTGTTTATTGGCTTAAAAGATTCACCGGTGTCGACAACTTATGAAGACAGGCTGGATGTTCAACCCTTAACCCTAAGCACCATCGAACAATTAAGTACACAAAAAGACAGCGCTTTGGCCGTGCAAGCAGGACAGTTTTTAACATTTATTGATATGCCCCCTGAGCAAAGAATGAAGCTGAGCCATGCCCAAGAATCGGACAATGCCCAAGCCCAACTTATGAAAATGCTCAATTTAAAAAGTGTGGATTTGAGCCAAAAACAAAAGCGACATTGTTTTGAAGATGCGATTTGTTATGTTTCTTAACTAACCAATAAAATTAAACCTTAACAGGGTTTAAAACAGCACAACAATAAAAAGTGAATTGCAATGAAAAAAATCATCATGGTCTTCTCGCTCTGTGGATTTGGTTTTAGTCTGATCGGCTGCGATAATTCTAAAAGTGCTGAGCAAAAACAAAAAATAAGCACAGAAACACATCAGGCAAATACCTTTTCCGAACAAGAAACGGTCATCCCGAGTTTTCCAAACCAGTGCTCCAGCATTGAAACTGGTATTCAAACGTTAAAAACAACTTTTTCACCAAAAGATTTATTACAACTGAATCAACTTTTTAAGCGCTGTCTAAACGACGTTCCCCTTGAAACACGTTATCAATGGTTAAAGTCAACCGATACAATTTACGCCTTTCAAATTTCGCATTTGCCTAAACGCGTGGTCGCCTATATCACTGAGCTTTCTGAACAAGGTACTTTGTCCTCATCAGATTTAAAACAACTCAAAAACAAAATGAATGCAGATGAAAAGTTTGTAATTGAGCATCTCAATGATCTGTATTTAGAACAATTTAATTTGGGTGAAGGCGATTATGATGTCGCACAAAAGTCCAATTATGCCTTGGATATATTTGCACCCTTTTTACCGAAAGATGATCAGGTTTATTTAAAAACACTGAATCAGCAAGAACAAGAAAGCGGTGGCAGTTTAGATCGCGATGCGGGGATTACAGTGTCTTTCTCAACCTTATCCAATTGGATTCAAGTCTGGGAAAAATATCTTAAACAATATCCTCACAGTCATTTTAGTCCTCAAGTCAAAGCACTGATTACGGACTATCAACGTGCTTTGTTCTTAAGTTCAGAAAATACGCCTGTTTTTGAAATCAATGATCTAAATGTCAAAATGGATCCCGATGCCCGTAAGGCCATTCAACAATTGGCTAAAACCGATTCAGCATCAGCAGAAAAAGCACAGAAACTTTTGGATTATTTTGATAATTATGTTTTTGCTGAAACAAATTTTGATGAAAAGACAAGTACCCAACAAGAATATGATCTGTTTATGAATGAAACACGTGAAGGCGTGAAACGTTTTAGTGAACAATACCACCAAGATTTGATCAAACTGCTCAACTTAGCTACAGATTGAAAAGATTTTTTGGATCGAAATATTTCAAGATGATTAGCCTAAAGATTTAACACAATGTAAATGTTTGTTGATTCAAACATGCTAATATCAAGGCATCGCTTGACGGAGCGCGAGTAACAACTCGCTGAGATCAGCTAAATTAGACCCTGTCCAATTTGAAGCTGAGTACCGTTGAACCTGATCAGGTTAGTACCTGCGTAGGAATCAAGCCATCTAAACACTCAGCCTCACTCTATCTGCTTTTTAGCAAGATAAATCCGCCTGCGTTTTTGGTCGCTTGATTCGTTGATATCATTCATAAGGATCATTGCAATGAGCCCATTAACGAATCTCACCGCTACAACTTCAGCCTCCCCATCTGCGCTTCATGATGTTGCCCATCATGAACAAGAAGCCAAAGATCTGACTCGAATTTTACCGGCATCTCGTAAAGTTTATATCGAAGGATCACGTCCTGACATTCTAGTGCCTATGCGTGAGATTGCTCTCACAGAAACCCCTACAGGCTTAGGTGGAGAATATAATCCGCCGATTCATGTCTATGACACCTCAGGTGCATATACCGACCCGAATATTCAAATTGATCTGAATCAAGGTTTACCGAATGTCCGTGAAGCATGGATTGAAGAGCGTAACGATACCGAAATTTTGGATCAATTGAGTTCTGAATTTGGTCAAGCTCGTTTAAGAGATATTCGCACTGCAGAGTTTCGGTTTAAACATATTTCAAAACCTCGCCGTGCCAAACGTGGGCACAATGTCACGCAAATGCACTATGCCAAGCAAGGCATCATTACCCCTGAAATGGAATACATTGCAATTCGTGAAAGTCAGCGCCAACTTGAAGGCGTAGATCAGCGTCAGCATGTCGGACAAAATTTTGGCGCACATAATCTTCGACACATTAGCCCTGAATTTGTGCGTCATGAAGTGGCTGCAGGTCGTGCCATTATTCCCGCCAACATTAACCATCCGGAAGCTGAGCCGATGATTATCGGGCGTAATTTTTTGGTGAAGATTAATGCCAACATTGGCAATTCGGCGCTCGGTTCAAGCATTGATGAAGAAGTCGCAAAAATGACCTGGGCCACCCGTTGGGGAGCCGACACCATTATGGATTTATCAACAGGTAAAAATATTCATGAAACCCGTGAATGGATTATTCGTAATTCTCCTGTTCCGATTGGAACAGTACCGATTTATCAAGCTTTGGAAAAAGTCGATGGTGTGGCGGAAAATCTGACTTGGGAGATTTTTAAAGACACGCTGATTGAACAAGCAGAACAAGGCGTAGATTACTTTACCATCCATGCAGGCGTGTTATTGCGTTATGTACCCATGACAGCAAACCGTTTAACGGGCATTGTTTCTCGGGGTGGCTCGATCATGGCACAGTGGTGTTTGGCGCATCATCAAGAGAATTTCCTCTATACCCATTTTGATGAGATCTGTGAAATCATGAAAGCCTATGATGTGTCATTTAGCTTAGGCGATGGCTTACGTCCCGGCTGTATTCAAGATGCCAATGACGAAGCGCAATTTTCTGAACTGCGTACTTTAGGTGAGCTGACTCATCGGGCTTGGCAACATGATGTGCAAGTGATGATTGAAGGCCCCGGTCATGTGCCGATGCATATGATTAAGGAAAATATGGATCTGCAACTTGAGGTGTGTCAAGAAGCGCCTTTTTATACTCTAGGACCACTCACCACCGATATTGCACCGGGCTATGACCATATTACCTCAGCGATTGGTGCTGCGATGATTGGGTGGTATGGTACAGCTATGCTCTGTTATGTCACCCCCAAAGAGCATTTGGGTTTGCCGAATAAGAAAGATGTCAAAGACGGGATTATCACCTATAAAATTGCTGCGCATGCTGCAGATTTGGCCAAAGGACATCCGGGAGCCCAAGTACGTGATAATGCCCTATCAAAGGCACGTTTTGAATTTCGCTGGGAAGATCAATTTAATTTAAGTTTAGACCCAGATACCGCCCGCTCGATGCATGATGAAACCTTGCCTAAGGAAGCGCATAAATCCGCACATTTTTGTTCCATGTGTGGTCCAAAATTCTGCTCGATGAAAATTAGTCAAAATGTGAGAGAGTATGCTCAAAATCATCAGGATGAGAACAATTCCGAGCAAAATACTCAGGAAGTTGAAATGGGTCTAGCACAGATGAAAAGCGAATTTCAAAAACAAGGGCAAAAGTTGTATCACACTGTGTAAATTGACAAAAAATTCGTTTGTCTTTCTAAATTTCTCAGTTAGGATGAAATGAATCATTTCATCCTAACTTATGCGAATGAAAATTCTCGAAAACGCCACGTATAATAAAAACGATTTTGAAATTACTCAGCGTGAATACCTGTATCAAGGATTTATCAAAGTTGAGAAAATCAGTTTAAAACACCAATTGTTTAATCAACTCGCATATACCTCGACCATTCAACGTGAATTGATTCGCCGTAAAGAAGCAGCTGGCGTACTTCTGTATAACGATCAACAACAGCGTTTTGCTTTAATTGAACAATTTCGGGTCGGTGCAATTGATGACCCTGTATCGCCTTGGCAGCTGGAAATCATTGCAGGGGTTTTGGATGATGATGAATCGCCTGAAAGCTGTATTCGCCGTGAAAGTGTCGAAGAATCAGGCTGTGAAATCCAAGATTTAGAGCATCTCTTTAGCTTTTATCCTTCTGCGGGCGCATGTGATGAAGTATTTCATTTGTATGTCGCTCAAGCCGAATTACCTAAACACGGCGGTGTGTTTGGTATGCCGGATGAAGGTGAGAATATTCAATTGCATATTTTGAACTATGCCGACCTTCAGCCTTTATTGGCTTCGGGACGTTTAAGAAATGCACCGGTGATTATGGCCTTACAATGGTTAAAACAACACATCGTCCCGTTGGGTCATGCTTAAGGAGCGGTGGTTGTGAATGCATTGATGCCATTAAACCCGAATGAAAAGATTATTATTCAGATCACTGATTCACATTTGATGGATCGTGCTGATGCTCAGTTTGTCAAAATGAATCCTGAGCAAAGTTTTCATGCCGTGATTGAAGATATGCTGTCGCAGTATCCGCATATTGATGCGATTATTCATACCGGTGATGTGGCACAAGTGGCAAAACCTGAAACCTATGCGCGCTATCAGCAATATATGCAACGCTTAGGTATTCCTTTTTACCAAATTCCCGGCAATCATGATGACGTTGCGCATTTCCCTTTTGCCGCACCCGATCCGATTCCGGCGGTACTGAGTTTTCACAATTGGCGCTTTATTTTGCTCAACAGTGCCGTGCCTGATCGGATCGATGGTTGGATTGGTAGCGAACAATTGGTGCATTTAGAGCGTTTATTAGAACAACATCAAACTCATGATGTGGTGCTGGCCTGTCATCATCATCCTTTAGAGATGCAATCGCATTGGATTGATCAGCACAAACTGAAAAATACCAAACAATTGACCGAAATTTTACAACAATATAACAATATCAAAGCAGTGATTTGTGGTCATGTGCATCAGGACTCATTAAATCTGTGGAATAACATTCAGTTCCTGTCGACCCCTGCCACTTCGGTACAATTTAAACCAAAAAGCCAAGATTTTGCCCTCGATGACTTAGCCCCGGGCTATCGGAGTTTCCGTCTAAAAGAAAATGGTGAGTTTGAGACCCAAGTACACCGTTTGACGGACTTTACTCAACATATAAATAAAGATATTTCAGGCTATTAGCTTTTCTTTTCTGCCATTTTGATTTAGTTTATCCATCCAAAAGGATTTCTACAAAGACAAAACCCGATATTCATGGCTTTCATCTTTGCTAAAAAATCTATATGATGACGCCCCCGATGGCAACATTCTATCGGAAGCGATAAAAATACTTGCATATCACCATATTTTTTACGTATCGATATACGTATATGATGAGGATTGCCCTTTATGGCGAATGAAAACCAAACTCAAGTGTTGGAAGAAACAAACGGTTTAGTGGAAGAAAAAGCTAAACGCGTGCGCAAAACCAAGCCAAAGACGACTGAAGGCGGCACCACAGCGAGTCTATTTGGCATCGAGCCTTATCAGCCGAAGAAAAACGAAGAATACATGTCTGAAGGACAACTTGAGCATTTCCGCAAAATTTTGTTGGCGTGGAAAGAAGAGTTAATGTCTGAAGTGGATCGTACCCTAAACACCATGCAAGACGAAAATACCGCTTTGCCAGATGTCAATGACCGTGCGACCCAAGAAGAAGAATTTGCAATTGAATTACGTACCCGTGACCGTGAACGTAAACTCATCCGTAAAATCGAGCAATCTGTTGAAGCGATTAAAAACGATGACTATGGTTTCTGTGAAACCTGTGGTATCGAAATTGGCTTACGTCGTTTAGAAGCACGCCCAACAGCAACGCTTTGTATTGATTGCAAAACTTTGGCTGAAATCAAAGAGAAGCAAAATAACGGTTAATATGTTATTCAATAATCCTCCCCTCTCCGCGCCTGTCTCTCAGGAACGGAATCAACAGGTGGTGGCTTATCGGGGTCGGTTTGCGCCATCGCCAACCGGCCCTTTGCATTTTGGCTCTTTGATTACCGCGGTTGCGAGTTTCTGTGAAGCCAAATCTCAAGGCGGTGAATGGATTGTTCGGATTGAAGACACCGACATCCCGCGCATCTACCCCGGCAGTGAAGAACATATCTTAAAGTGCTTAGACGCTTTTGAATTTGAATCTGATGCCCCGATCATTTTTCAAAAAGATCGTTTAGATATTTACCAAGCCGTCTTAGAACATCTGCATACACAAGGCTTGGTCTATGCCTGCCAATGCACTCGCAAAATGCTCGGCTCCAATCATATCTATCAAGGCACCTGCCGAGATTTAAACCTGCCCTTTCAAGATCAAGCCATACGATTAAAAATTGATGATCAGCCGATTTGTTTCAATGATCTTTTACAAGGTCAGCATTGCTCCAATTTAAAACAGGATTTAGGCGACTTCGTGCTGAAACGCCGTGATGGCATTATCAACTATCAATTGGCTGTGGTGGTTGATGATTATCTGCAAGGCGTGACCCATGTGGTGCGTGGTGCAGATTTACTCGACAACACGGAACGACAAATTTGGTTGGGACAATGCTTGGGCTATCCGAAGCTAAGCTATATGCATCTGCCGTTGGCGATGAATGACCGTGGCGATAAACTCTCTAAACAAAACCATGCTATGGCTTTAGATATTGCACATGCACCAAAACTGTTGGCACAAGCCCTACAAGCCTTAGGGCAACCCCCTGTCGATCTTGATCGACCAAGTATCATGCTTCAACAAGCGGTACAACAATGGCAACGTGATTTGATTCCCAAAGGCACGTCTATTCAAGGGATTTTTCAGTAAGCCTGAGCATGCTCTTAAATTGGAGATGTATAACGATTCCACTCACACAATTGATCTTGTCTTTAACATCAAAAGTGTCCAATAATGACAGCCGAATTAGACTTATAAAATTAAAATAATCGGGAGTATCAGCTTATGTTCTTTATTTTTGGTGTTGGACCCAAGACCGTCAAAACCGCCCAAGGTCAATTTAAATGTCCGGTCTGTCGCAGCTATAGCGGTTATGAAATCAAACAACAACGTAATTATTTTTCATTGTTCTTTATTCCTTTAATTCCACTGTCTAAGCCCAAATCGGGACAAGTACAATGCTTACACTGTGGTACCTTTATGCCGACCCTCGTGTTACAACAAGTAGAAAATGATGTCCGTCCGAATGAATAAATAATCAAAACATCAGAACACAGAAGATTAAGAGAGATAAGGAAGGAACATGATTGGTGATGACTCACCAATCATGTTGGAACAGATGTTAGAAGCTAGACTCTTCTTTAGCGCTGTTTTTCACTTGGGTGGTGGCATCAATTTTAAGCATTAAGCTGACCATCACCGCACACATAATCAAAGAGGAACCACCATAACTAATAAAGGGTAAGGTCAAACCTTTGGTTGGGAGCATGCCCATGTTCATCCCAGCATTCACCATGATCTGTAGCAAGAAAATGATACTGATGCCGTAAGCCAAGTAACCTGCACGCAAGTATTGGTTTTTCAAGGCACGATGACCAATTTTGATACACATCACCACCATGGTAAAGGACAGAATCATCACAGTTGTGATACCAAAGAAACCAAATTCTTCTGCCAAAATCGCCAACATAAAGTCGGTATGTGCTTCTGGCAAATACGACATTTTTTGGATACTGTGTCCAAGTCCGACCCCAAACCATTCGCCCCGACCAAAGGCCATCAACGCATTGGTCAGCTGATAACCGGTACCGAGCGGGTCTGCCCAAGGGTTGGTAAATGACACCAAACGTTCAAAACGATACGGTTCAAACACCACCAAGAACACGAATGCAATCAGGATCGCACCGAGTGCAATACCAAACTGAATCAATGGCGCACCGGCAAGGAAAAACACCCCAAGCATGGTAAACACAATCACCACGGTTGCCCCTAAGTCAGGCTCCGCAATGATTAAACCGACCGTGAGCAACATGATAATCCCGAGTCGCACCAAGCCTTTGACATTGCTGCGCACTTCTTCAGCACGGCGCACCACATAATCCGCAGTAAAAATCGCCATCATCAGCTTCGCCGCTTCAGTCGGTTGGAAGGTAAAACCCGCCAAACGAATCCAACGGGTTGAACCATTCACCTCTGATCCGATCGCGAGCACTGAAAGCAACAGCACAATGGTGATCAGCCACAAGGGAAAAGTATTTTTAAACCATGTGTTCAGTGATACCCGATAGGCAAACACCGCTGCCACAAATGCCACCACAATCGAAATCAAATGTCGGGTCACATAATGAAACGGATTTTCCAGTAAGCGTTCTGCATAGGGCATGGAGGCAGAACCGACCATGACCGTGCCAAGACTTAATAATGCCACCACACAGAAAATCAGTACATTACGTGGAGTAATCTCGCTCGGCACTTTCGGTGCAAAGCGATCATAGACCTCAGAAATTTTAGTGATTGTTGTCTGAGTAAACCCAGCCATAAAACTTTCCTTATTGTTTTTTTAGTTCAGTGCATTGACCAAAGCAACGAACTGACGTCCTCGCTCTGGATAACCTGAAAACATATCGAAACTGGCACAGGCAGGTGACAACAGCACCACATCTTGCGCCTGAGTACATTGTTGGCACAGCGCCACGGCTTCTTGCAAGGATTCAGCATGTAGCAGTGTGGTCGTGCCTGCAATGGCTGTTTCAATGATCGGACGATCTTCACCAATCAGCACTGCAACTTGAGCGAATTTACTTAATGAGTCACGTAAGGCTGTAAAGTCCTGCCCTTTGCCTTGACCACCTAGGATGATTGCGACTTTACCGCCTTGTGCTTCAATGGCAGCGCCTAAACCATCCAATGCCGCCAAAGTTGCGCCAATGTTGGTGCCTTTCGAGTCATTGTAATAACGTACGCCATTCACTTCTTTGACGAACTCACAACGATGCTCCAAGCCTTTAAAGGTTTTTAAGGTCTCTAACATGCCCTCAAGTGGCAAGCCAATCGCTTCACCTAACGCCAAACATGCCAAAGCATTCGCGACATTATGTGTACCTTGAATATACATCTCGCTACTTTTCAGCAAGCGTTCACGACCACGTGCCAACCAAATCGTGCCATCAGTATCTCTAAGTACCCCATATTGATTGATATCTGGTGCATTCAAACCAAAGCTTTGCATTGGGGTTGCATCAGGCACCAACGGACGGGTCAATGAATCATCTCGGTTATACACCACCTTTTTTACACCTTGGAAAATACGGTGTTTCGCAGTGTGATAACCCATCATGTCACCATGACGGTCTAAATGATCTTCACTCATGTTGAGGACAACCGCCACTTCAGCATTTAAGTTTGACGTGGTCTCTAACTGAAAACTAGAAAGCTCAAGAATGTACAGCTCAGGATCATCTTTGGTTAAGTCCAATGCCGGACGACCCAAATTACCCCCAACTGCGACTTTTCTGCCTGCCTGTTCAGCCATGAGTCCAATTAAGGTGGTCACGGTGCTTTTGGCATTTGAACCCGTGATCCCCACAATCGGCTTATCCGTCGCACGGCGTAATACTTGAATCTCACTGATCACTGGAATGCCTTTGGCAATCGCCGCTTGGATTTCAGGCAGTTTCGGATCCAGCCCCGGACTGATAATAATTTCTTCAGCGCTCAGTAATAAGTCTTGATCCAACACACCAAAATGGGTCTGGACCTCGCTTGGAATTTTGTCATGCCCGGGAGGAACGGCACGAGAATCGGTTACAGCAACACGGTAGCCTTTTTCATATAAGAAATTTACGGCTGAAACCCCTGATATTCCGAGTCCAGCGACCACTTTTAATCCACCGCGTTGTATCAACATTTTGCCTCACCAGCATCATTTTTTTAAACTTGCAAAATGTTAGCACTTTGCCGTTTTTATTGCTTTTTTTGTTTTAGATTTCTCAGCGTTTTTTTGTGACTGAGCGTAAAAAAGCCGTCACCATGATGACGGCTGTTATTCGATAAAATCATTTGGAAAATAAATGCTTTATTTCCATTTCACCGACTGAACTTCAACTTTGGCTTTCGGTTCTGTTGCGGAACAGCCACAACTACCACCACAACCACTGACTTCAGCTGGTTTGAACCATTTGGCTAAGCCATGCCAACCCAATTGTTCACATGCCTTGGATAAGCGTAGGAAAACTGAATAGGCTGATTTTGGAAAGACCTTTTTGAATACGACAATCGCACTCCAAATCACCAATACCGCAACAATCAATACTTCAATCATGTTCAGTCTCCTACACTTTAGACTTGATCAGTCCCATTAACCCAAATAATGGCGGGCGATGTTATAGGCCAAGAACGACATTAAATACGCCAAACCAAATAAATAAATCGTCATAAAACTCACGGTTTTCCATGAGCCTGTTTCACGACGTACCGTTGCCAAGGTAGCTAAACAATGCGGTGCATAGATAAACCACACCAACAGTGAAATTCCGGTGGCCAATGACCAACCTAAATTACCATCACTACTGATAATCGATGCCAAACCATTGGCCATAGCATCTTCATCCACCGCCGATAAGGCATATACGGTACCCAGTGCTGCCACCACCACTTCACGTGCCGCCATGGCAGGAATCAAGGCAATACAAATCTGCCAATTAAAGCCGAGCGGTGCAAAAATCGGTTGCATTAAATGACCAAGCATCCCAGCAAGTGAATAATCAATCGCAGGCAAGGTCGCGCCTTCAGGTGGTTGTGGGAAAGTACACAAGAACCACAGCAAAATCGACAATGCGAAAATAATCCCACCGACACGTTTTAAGAAGATTTTGGCGCGATCCAACAGACCAATCCAAATGCTCTTTAAGTCAGGAAAACGATAGCTTGGCAATTCCATCAATAACATGTGTTGATGTTTGTCCTTGTTAAACAACTTCAACACAAATGCCACCACCAAGGCACTTAAAATCCCTGCCATATACAAAGCAAACAATACTAAGCCTTGTAGATTGAAAAAGCCCCACACGGTTTGCTCGGGAACAAAGGCAGCAATCAGCAAGGCATACACCGGCAAACGTGCCGAACAGGTCATCAGCGGTGCCACAAAAATCGTGGTTAAACGGTCTTTCGGATCACTGATACTACGCGTTGCCATAATGCCGGGAATCGCACAGGCAAAGCTCGATAACAAAGGAATAAAGGCACGACCTGAAAGACCGGCTTTAAACATCAGTTTATCGAGTAAGAATGCCGCGCGCGGTAAATAACCCGATTCTTCCAGCACCAAAATAAAGAAGAACAGAATCAAAATCTGTGGCAAGAACACCACCACACCGCCTGCACCAGCAATCACACCATCCACGACTAAACTGTTCAATAGTGGATGTTGAATGTATTGCCCGACATATTCTCCAAGCCATGCAAATAAAGCTTCAATGCCATCCATAAATGGTGCCGCCCAAGTAAACACGGCTTGGAACACCACAAACATCATCACCGCAAGGCTGACTAAGCCCAAGACAGGATGCAAAAAAATCTTATCGAGAAAATCTGAGCGTTTGTCTTCATGATCAACCGAATGCACCACGTCATTTAAAATGGTGGCAATCTTTTCATGGTTGTCACCTTTTAAACCACTCAGTTCAGTATGTGGCACTGCATATTTGCCCTGATCGAGTGCACTCATCAAGTTTTCAATGCCGGCATCACGTACCGCTACGGTTTCCACCACCGGAATACCGAGACGTTGTGAGAGTTTTTGAGTATTGATTTGCATGCCACGACGGCGTGCTTCATCCATCATGTTTAAAACCAACAGAATCGGGCGTCCCAATTCAATCATTTCAAGCACAAGACCCAAATGCAGTTTCAGGTTGGTGGCGTCGACCACGCACAAGAACGCATCTTGCTCGCCTTCTTCTGCAATTTTGCCTTGCACCACATCGCGGGTAATCGCTTCATCAGGGCTGGTTGCATTAAGACTATACGTGCCCGGCAAATCCAACACGCGAACAGGCTTAGCTGAAGGTAAGACAAATTGACCGACTTTACGTTCAACCGTTACCCCGGCATAGTTGGCAACCTTTTGACGAGTTCCGGTTAAATGATTGAACAGTGAAGTTTTACCGCAGTTGGGGTTACCGACAAGCGCAATACGTAAGGCATCACCACTCATGCAGATGCCCCTTGTTGTACGATATCGATTTTTTCAGCTTCAACTTTACGCAGTGCAAATCGTGTGAATCCTAATTGAATCAAAATCGGGTCACCACCAAAGATTCCCTTGGTGATCACCTGAACTTTGGCACCCGGAATAAAGCCCAGTGTTTCGAGTCGACTTGCGACCACATCATTTTGATTCATATCGCCATTTTGAGTACGATGAACGGCACGAATGACCGCTGATTGTTTAACTTTTAAATCAGATAAACGCACTGCATCCAATCCTTAACTATTTTGTACAGTATACAAACAAATGAGAATAATTACCAATTAAGCTTTGTGCTGAGAGCCATGCCGCCATTTATTCATCGACAGTTAAAATATTTTGATCTACAGTGACTTTATCCCATCTTAGTATGGGTAAAAGGATTAAATTTATACCCTCATGTTAAATAAAAAACCTCGTACACCTGCACCTGTCGTGATTCCCAATACGCTTTATTTTCTACACGGCTTTAAAGATTATTTGGTGGCGCAAACCGTCAGCCCGCATACCCGTAATGCTTATTTATCCGATCTGATTCAGTGCAGCGAAGCATCAACCAAATCCATGCAAGAGTGGACGCATGATGATATTTCTGATGTGCTGATTTATCTGACCAAAGCCGGTAAAAGTCCACGCTCGATTGCCCGTAGCTTATCGGCATTGCGTTCTTTTTATAAATTTCTACGTGAGCAAAAACTCAGAACAGACAATCCGGTTGCCTCACATAAAACCCCAAAACTTGGCCGTGCCTTACCGAAGGACTTATCTGAGCAAGATGTTGAGGCTTTAATTCATGCCCCCGATGTCAGCACCGCTTTGGGCTTACGTGACCGTGCCATGTTCGAAGTGTTATACGCCTGCGGTTTACGGGTCAGTGAACTGATTAATTTACGTATTGATTTTTTAAACTTAAATCAAGGCTATCTACGTATTTTAGGTAAAGGTAACAAAGAACGCTTGGTGCCGATGGGGCAAGTCGCCTGTGAATGGATTGAAAAATATATCCAAGAGGGTCGTCCTCATTTGTACAAATCTGCCACGGATTATCTATTTCTGACCCAGCATGGTGGGATTATGAGTCGGCAAAATTTTTGGTATGCGATTAAACGTTATGCTTTACAAGCGGGTATTCAAAGTGAATTATCACCGCATACATTACGCCACGCCTTTGCCACACACTTACTCAATCATGGCGCAGATTTGCGCGTGGTGCAGATGCTGCTTGGGCATAGTGACTTGTCCACCACACAGATTTATACCCATGTCGCACAAGTACGCATGCAACATTTACATGCCACGCATCATCCACGTGCTTAGTGCTTGTAAACGTCATTTCTAATATCGTTGCACATGTCGCGATGAATCTAGAAAAATGCCATTAAATCAGCGCAGCAGAGGGTTGTCGGTCAGGATTTTATGAATCGGCTGATTTTTTTGCTATGCTTATTCACCTCAAAATAATGTCAAAATTTAAAAGGGTTGTTTATGCCATTTACCCGTTCAAAATTAGTAATGATGTCTGCACTCACTGCCAGCCTAATGCTCAGCGCATGTGGTCAATCTGACAATGCAAAGAAAGATGACGGCACACTCACCGCCACCGCACCAGCCACCGGTCAAGCATCCAACATTACTGAACGCAATGCTCAACAGCGCCTGATTCAGACTTTAGAGAAGAATTTTAAAACTGCCAATATCAATGCCAAAGTCATTGAAGTCAAACCGACTGAAGTGCCGAATATCGTTTGGGTCAATTTAGAGGGTATGTCTCCGATCTATGCCACCGCTGATGGAAAATATCTGATCCAAGGCGATTTACTGCGTTTAGGGGATAAAACCATTCACAATGTCGGTGAAAACTTACAAGCAGCCAACAATAAAAAACTGCTGTCTAGCCTGAAAGTTGAAGACCTGATTGTGTACCCTGCCAAAGGCAAAGCCAAACATGTGGTGTATGTGTTTACCGATGTGAGCTGTCCGTACTGCCACAAACTGCATGAACATATGGGTGAGATCAATGCCGCGGGTATTGAAGTGCGTTATATCGCATGGCCACGTGGCGACCAATTTATGCCAACCATGGAAAGCGTGTGGTGTAGTGAAGATCGTAAAACCGCCTTTGACCAAGCGATTTCAGGTGCGCCACTTGCGCCAGCATCGTGTCAAAATCCTGTTAAAGATCAATACGCATTGGGTCAAAGCATGGGCGTGAATGGCACCCCTGCCATTTACAGTCAAGACGGTATTTACCTCGGTGGATACATGACGGCAGAGGAAATTTCTAAGCGTTTAAATAACTAATATTTATGGCTTTAATTCCCGTTTTTTATACAACAAGATAAAGTTTTAGATATGCTAGAGATTGGCTTGCTTTTTAGCTATGATCTAGCATGAACAACCTTTTTATATATATTTGGAGTGTGACGTGAAACCAGTTCGTCTGGCTATACTCGGTCTAGGAACCGTAGGTGGTGGTGCCCTTAAACTATTACAAGAAAACGCTGCTGAAATTAGACGTCGCACCGATCGTGAAATTCAAATTACCCATGTGGGGACTCGTCGTCCTCGCCCTGATTTAAATCTCCCTGATTCAGTCAAGCAAAGTGCCGATTTGATGGACATCGTCCGTCAACCTGATGTCGATGTCGTGGTGGAAGTCATGGGTGGCATTCATCCAGCTTACGAATTGATTATGGAAGCGATGAAGCACGGAAAACACGTGGTCACTGCCAATAAAGCGTTATTGGCTGAGCACGGTACAGCACTGTTTAAAGCCGCAGATGAATACAAAGTACAGATTGCCTATGAAGCCGCTGTTGCTGGCGGTATTCCAATTATTAAAGTGATCCGTGAAGGTCTTGCTGCAAATCGTATTGATTGGTTGGCAGGCATCATCAATGGTACAGGTAATTTCATTTTATCTGAAATGCGTGAAAAAGGTCGTGCCTTTGCCGATGTGCTGAAAGAAGCGCAAGAACTCGGTTATGCCGAAGCAGATCCAACCTTTGACGTGGAAGGCATTGACGCTGCACATAAGCTGACTTTGCTTGCTTCCATTGCTTTTGGTATTCCACTTCAGTTTGACAAGGTCTTTACCGAAGGCATCAGTAAAATCACCGCTCAAGATGTCAAATATGCCGAAGAACTCGGTTTCCGTATCAAGCATCTAGGCATTGCACGTCGTGCGGAAAAAGGCATTGAGCTCCGTGTACATCCAACACTTATTCCAGCAGAAGAACTGCTTGCCAATGTAAACGGCGTGAAGAATGCGGTCTTGGTTCACGCCAATGCTGTCGGTCCAACACTGTACTACGGTGCAGGCGCAGGTGCAGGTCCAACTGCTTCTGCTGTAGTGGCTGATGTGGTGGATATCGTGCGTGACATTATCTATACCGAAGATGGTGCAGGAACCATTCCACAATTGGCTTTTGAAAACTTAACCGATCTACCGATTTTGACACGTGAACAAATGACCACTGGTCACTACATTCGCATCAATGCTGAAGATCAAACCGGTGTCTTGGCTGATGTAACGACCATTTTAAGTCGTGCCGGCATTAGTATCGATGCCATCATGCAACAACCACGTCTTAAAGATTTGATTCCAATCGTGATTTTAACCGATCCGATCGTTGAATCTGTGATGGATGAAGCTTTAGCACAAATTCAAGCGTTGCCTGCTATTCATGGCGAAATTGTGCGAATTCGTTTAGAATCGCTTGATAATTAATCGGGTTGAGGGGATGATTCCCCTAGCCAAGCTCTACATACAATTGGAACATCATCATGTCGAATCCAACTCGTTATACTGGTTTAGTTGACCGTTATCGCGACCGTTTACCGGTGTCTGCTACAACTCGTGCAATTTCTTTGGGCGAAGGTAACACCCCACTGATTAAGCTTGAGAATATTCCAGGCATTATTGGTAAAGATGTTGAAATTTATGTGAAGTACGAAGGTTTAAACCCGACGGGTTCATTTAAAGACCGTGGTATGACCATGGCGGTAACAAAAGCGGTTGAAGAAGGCTCGAAAGCGATTATCTGTGCATCGACAGGCAACACTTCGGCAGCGGCTGCAGCCTATGCTGCACGTGCAGGCATCAAAGCATTTGTGTTAATTCCAGAAGGCAAAATTGCCATGGGTAAAATGGCGCAAGCGATGATGTACGGTGCGATCACTATGCAAATCCGTGGTAACTTCGATGACGGTATGCGTCTAGTGAAAGAAGTCGCGGATCAAGCACCGGTGACGATTGTAAACTCAATCAACCCATACCGCTTACAAGGTCAAAAAACCATTGCTTACGAAATCGTAGAAGCGTTGGGTCGTGCACCTGATTACCACTGCTTGCCTGTAGGCAATGCAGGGAACATCACAGCACACTGGATGGGCTATACCGAAGCGGTTGCCAACCAACCGAAAGACCAGTTTGAGCAAGTGGTTTACGATGCTGAAACAGATCAGTTTACTGGTCCAAAACCAGCGGGCTTGCCAATCATGGCAGGTTATCAAGCGTCTGGCGCTGCGCCATTCCTACGTGGTGCGCCTGTAGCAAACCCTGAAACCGTTGCAACTGCAATCCGTATTGGTAACCCACAAAGCTGGAACCATGCCAAAGCAGTGGTACGTGATTCAAAGGGTTGGTTTGATGAATTGACTGATGCTGAAATCTTAGAAGCACAACGTTTGCTTTCGATGTATGAAGGCGTATTCGTAGAACCTGCTTCTGCGGCGTCTGTGGGTGGTGCAATCCGTGATATTAAAGCCGGTAAAATTAAAGAAGGTTCTGTGATCGTATGTACCGTAACGGGTAATGGTCTAAAAGATCCTGATACTGCAATCAAACAATGTTCTGATGCAGTGATGCTGTCAATCGATGCAACGATGGAACAAGTAAAAGGTTCAATTCTGTCGAATATGTAATTTGATTGAATCAAAAAAAGCCCTGCAATCGCAGGGCTTTTTTTGTCTCTCGAAAAAAGATCAAATAGGATTAAACACGTTTTGGCAATTGGCTTGCCCAATTCATTAAACGAATTGCATCATTGGTACGTGATTGAGAAGAGTCTGCGCCCAATAATACCACCACCGCAGGACGGTTATTCAAAGTGGTATGCATCGCTACGCAACGACCAGCTTCATTGATATAACCAGTTTTTGACAAGTTAATGTTCCAACCGCCATTACGAACCAACGCATTGGTATTATTCGATTTCAACACACGGTAACCGAGATTAAAATCGTAGCTCGCTGTGGTTGAAAACTGACGAATCAGACCATACTGAGATGCTGCACTCACTAAAATTCCTAAATCACGTGCAGAAGAGACATTGCCAGGGTGTAACCCGGTTGATTCAACATAATGGGTTGCACTCATGCCCAGTTCACGAGCTTTTTTATTCATGGCTGCAAAAAATGCCGGACGACCGCCTGGGTAAGTACGTGCCAACGCAGATGCTGCCGGGTTTTCAGATTTCATTAAAGCAAATAAAAGTACTTCAGCACGGTTCATGGTATCACCAGCACGTAATGTCGAGCTGGAAGTTTTACAACCTGAACATGAAAAATCACCCTGTTGTAGCGTGATTTTTTCTGACATATTCAGTTTTGCATCTGAAGTGACGACCGCCGTCATTAACTTGGTTAAAGAGGCAATCGGCATCGCGGTATTGGTGTTTTTGCTATACAGCACTTCACCGGTTTGTGCATCCATGACCAATGCAGCACGGGCACTCACTGATGGTTGGTTGCTATAATTATTGGTGTCTAAAATTCGAACCGTTTGCGCAGGTGGATTATTGGTGACTACACCATTGGATTTACGAATCGTGGTGGTGACTGTGGTGGTGGCTTGTGGGGTTGGTGCTTCACCACTATAAGCATTGTCATTTTCAAGTAATTTACTGACGTCTTCCGATGACCAACTGATCGACCCTTCACCTGGGTTCGAAGAATGATTCACAAGCTCTGCAAAGCTAAACGAACTTAAACTGAGTAGTACCGATGCGCTCAGTACATTCATTAACGTTTTGGTGGACTTTTTCACGATAACTTACTCATCTTAGGGAGGTTTCTTTGCAGCATTGCGAATCACCTCAAATATAACTTACATTTACAAGCAAACGTGATTAATATTAAACCACGTGATTATGCACATTATTTTAGTAACGATTGGGAATAGGATTGCTATTTTTGTTAGTCCTTTGCAAGTATTTTTTGCATGATGTAACAAAAAAATTGCTTTTAGAAAAAGTATAGGAGGTCTTTGTGATCACGGTTTTAGTGGTAGATGACCATGAATTGGTTCGTACGGGCATTTGTAGAATGCTTGAAGATCAAGCGGATATCCAAGTGATTGGACAGGCTGAGTCTGGGGAAGAAGCGATTAATATCGTGCGCCAACAGCATCCCAATGTGGTGCTGTTAGATGTCAACATGCCGGGGATTGGTGGGGTCGAAACCACACGTCGTTTATTACAAACCGCACCCGATACCAAAGTCCTTGCTGTCAGTGGTTTGGCTGAAGAACCTTACCCTTCTTTATTGCTGAAAGCCGGTGCGCGAGGTTATATCACCAAAGGCGCACCGATCACAGAAATGGTGCGTGCCATCAATAAAGTCATGCAAGGCGGTAAGTATTTCAGTGCCGATATTGCAGAACAATTGGCGAGCTCGTATTTATCCGACACCCAAACTTCACCTTTTGATGCATTGTCTGAACGTGAAATGCAAGTGGCGATGATGGTGGTGAACTGTATCAGCGCACAAGAAATTTCTGACAAGCTTTTTGTCAGCGTGAAAACAGTCAACACCTATCGTTACCGTATTTTTGAAAAATTGGGTTTAGACAGTGATGTCAAACTGACCCATCTTGCCATTCGTTATGGCTTAATCAAACCCTAAACGCTGCTGATTTTTATAGCCAACAACTATGCCAATGACGCCTAAGGTTTCGATCCCGCACTATTTGACGATCTATCGCTTAGGCACATTGTATGCAAATTATCGTTTAATCATTGCGCTGAGCTTGACCCTGATTTTCTTTATCACCATTGAAAATCAAGGCCTGCAATATGAATACCCGAATCTCTATTTTTATGCCTTGATGTTCTATGTCGGCTCAAGCTTGGCACAACTGTTACTGCTGAAATATTTTCAACATGCGATTAGTGCTCAGATCGTTGGGCTATTTGCGGTGGATCTGGTTTTCTTAAGCAGTCTGACCTTTGCGCTGGGTGGACCGAATATTTCGATTGGTCTGTTGTTTGTCATATCGGTATTTGCTTCCAATTTTTTGCTGAGCAAACATCAAGCACTATTTATGACCTTGGTGGCAGTGATTTGCGTGGTCTACCAGCAGTTTGTTGGTAGCTTGTTTAACCATACCGATCTGAACAATATTGGCAACAGTGTCTTCCTCGCCTTTTTGTTTTTTGTGGTCTATGGGCTAGGACAGTTTTCCATTCAGCGCTTTCAATTGTTGGAATCCTTGACCACCTATCAATCCAATGAATTATTTAAATTCCAAAATATTAATCGTTATATTTTAGAACAGATTGAAGTGGGTTATTTGGTCTTGGATGAAAACTGCAAAATCATTGTCAGTAATCCCGCCGCTTGCACCCTACTCGGCATTTCCCCCTTATACGCGCATGAGCAATTTCATCTGGCGACCTTTCAGCCGGACCTGTTCCATATTTTAAAACGCTCTTTGCTTGCCGATGGTGAACGCTTTCAATTTGAATCACCACAGTCGACTTATGTAGTCGATGTTCGGGTACAAAACTTAATTGTGCCGCAGCAAGCCCTCACGCTCTTGATTTTAGAAGATGCCCAAAAACTCAATCAAAAAGTGCAACAACTAAAATTAGCTGCGCTGGGTCAGCTTTCTGCCAGTATTGCACATGAAATTCGTAATCCCTTGGCGGCGATTGTACAGGCCAACGAGTTAAATCAAGACAGTGATCAAGCGCAGCGTGAGTTACTGGGACAAATGATTGCCAAACAAGCCAAACGTATCGACACGATTATTCAAGATACCTTGGCTATGGCAAAGAATAAAAAAACCCAAACCATTCGCATTCACCTGCTGAGTTTTATTCAAGATTTAATCCAAAACGATTTGTCCGATGTGGCTCAGCAGATTCAGTTTGAGATCCCAGCATCCTTTCATCTGTGCTTTGATGAATCTCAACTCCGACAAGTACTGATCAATTTGATCCGCAATGCGATTCGGCACAATGCTAAAGATGCTGAATTTATTTTGATTCAAGCACAACGACAAAATGATATAATTCAAATTGATGTCATCGACTTTGGGCAAGGCATTGATCAAGCGGATATTGCGCAATTGTTCAAACCTTTCTTTAGTACGGAAATTAATGGCACCGGTTTAGGCTTGTACTTATCACAAAGTATGTGTGAAGCGAATCAAGCCAAACTGTCTTATATACAGCAAAAACAACAAGGCGCTTGCTTCAGAATGGAGTGCGCATTTTTAGACTAGTTTAATTTGGGTTTTTTGGGGATATGGCAAAACAGCAACCATTGGTCTTATTGGTCGATGATGAGCCTGATTTATGCATGCTGATGCAAATGACGCTTTCGCGTATGGGCATTAAAACGCATATGGCACACCATCTCAAACAAGCGCAGCATTTTCTTGGGGAATATCACTACGACGCCTGTATCACCGATTTCAACTTGCCCGATGGCAATGGCTTGGAACTGGTCAAATACGTCACTCAACATTATCCAAAGACCCCGATTGCGGTACTGACCGCTTATGCCAATATGGAAATTGCCATTGCGGCATTAAAAGCTGGCGCTTTCGATTTTGTCAGCAAGCCGATTAATCAACAGCATTTGCATCAGTTATTGCAAAAAGCCCTGCATGTACCGGTCGTTGATGAATCCGAAAATCAACTTGCACTGGATGAACGCCTGTTGATTGGGCAGTCTGAAGCCATTTGTAAACTCAGAGCATCGATTCGAAAAATTGCCCGCTCACAAGCCCCTGTCTTTATTACCGGTGAATCTGGCACAGGTAAAGATGTGGTGGCCAATCTGATTCATCAGTTAAGCAATCGTCAGGAAGGTCCCTTTATCGCCATCAATTGTGGTGCGATTTCTGAAGAGCTCATGGAGCGAGAGTTATTTGGTCATGTCAAAGGCTGCTTTCCAAGCGCTGATGAAGACAAACTCGGTTTAATTCAGGCAGCAGACGGCGGCAGTTTATTTCTCGATGAAATTTCTGAACTGTCGATGCCAATGCAAGCCAAATTGCTGCGTGCAGTGCAAGAAAAGAAAATCCGTCCCCTCGGCAGTGACAAAGAAATCGAAGTGGATTTTCGTATCATCAGTGCCAGTCACCAAAACATTGAACTTTTGGTACAACAAGGTAAATTCCGCCAAGACTTGTTTTTCCGTATTCATGTCATGGATTTATTGATTGCACCTTTGCGCGAACGGCAACAGGATATTCTGATTTTGGCCGAGCATTTTATAGAAAAGGTTTGTGCTGAATGGCGGATTGAACCCAAACAACTTTCAACACACGCACAGAAATTTTTATTGTCGCAATATTATGCAGGCAATGTGCGTGAACTGCGCAATATGATTGAACGTGCGATTACCTTAAGTGATGAACAATCGATTGAGATTGAACATTTACAATCGCATACGGCACAGCAAAACATCGAATTTAATTTAAGCTCGGTGCCAACTCAAACGCCACAAGCTTTGGCAGCAACAGATGCTGTGAGCTTATCGACTTCGCCAACGGCCCCCTTAAGCAATGCCAAATTACCCGAAGAAGGCCTAGAGCAATATCTAGAAAAAGTCGAAAAAGAAGTACTGATCAATGCATTGAATCAAACCCATTGGAATCGAACCTTGGCGGCCAAGAAGCTGGGCATGAGCTTTCGTTCGCTACGCTATCGTTTGAAGAAATTTGGCTTGGATACTGAAGATGAAGCTTAAGGCTTCATTCTTGGTAAAAACTTAAAAATTATCACTCAAAACCTAAGCTTAAAATTTAAAGTTTAGCTTTCAGCAGTTGCTCGGCGACATGATTGATGTAGTTTTCTTCTTTCATCTCGCTCGGCCATGGATAATCTATGTTAGGACGAATACCGACACCATCAATGGCGATACCTTTCGGGGTGAGATAATGCGACACGGTCATTTGGAGCGCTGCCCCATTTTCTAAAGGAAATAGTTTTTGCACCACGCCCTTGCCATAACTTTTTTCACCCATGACCAATGCACGTTGATGGTCTTTCATCGCAGCGGTAAACACTTCAGCCGCTGAAGCGGAACGCCCATTAATCAAAATCCCGATTTTTAAATTAGAAAATTCATTGCCGGGTAAGGCTTGGAATTGTTGATCGCCCTCAGAGCGACTTTGGGTCGACACAATGAGGCCCTGATTTAAAAATAAATCCGCGCTTTCCACCGCAGATGACAACAAGCCACCTGGGTTATTTCTTAAATCAATCAACACTGCTTTTAAACGATTAGTCGGGACGTCATCAATAAAGCGTTTGATTTGGGTGGCGGTATCCTGCTGAAACACTTTCACTTTCAACACCAACACGCCATTGGGCAGCAAATTAGATTGGATATCCGCCACATCGAGTTTCTGATTACGAACCAGTGTCATCGGGGTACTCAGTGGACTCAATTGCAGTTGCAAGGTCGAACCCATTGAACCATTTAAGGCATCTTCAACTTGTGCGGCATTGAGATTTTTCAATTCTTGTTGATCAATTTTATAAACCGTTTCACCGTTTTTTAAGCCGAGCTTGGCTGAATCTGAATCTGGTCTTAAATTTTTGATTTGCCATTGGGTTTTGCTGGCATCGAGGGCTAAGCTGAAATCAATGGTGGCCAAATCACCTTCGGTATATTCTAATAATTGTTGGTAATCTTCATGACTTAAGTAGCGTGAATAGCGGTCTAATCCGCCCACTAAACCTTTAATGGCTTGTAGAAACAGATCATCATCCGATTTTTCGCTGACATAGTTTTCTTTGACTGTGCCATAGATTTGCACAAACTGTTGAATCGAATCGATCGGAACTTCAGAGACTTGATCAACTAAATCATCTTGAAAAGCAGAAGATACGGATGCCTTAGCACCCGCCGCATGACTGAAATGAATCGAACTCAACCACAAGGCTGAAACTAAAACGCCACAAGTCCAAGTTCGATTCATTCAACCATCCTCATCTTATTATTTTATTCTATGCGCTAAAAAAATTGCAGAGTTTAAAGCGACATGGTGATCTAGCTTTAAGCGGTTAAGGTTACCAAATTACGACCTTTCATCTCTGCAGGTACTGGCAATTTCATCAAGTTTAATAGGGTTGGCGCGACATCTGCCAATACGCCACCTTCCGCAATGACGGCTTGCGTTGGGCCGACATAAATGAACGGCACATGCTCAGTGGTATGTTGGGTATGGACCTGACCACTCACGTAATCCTGCATTTGCTCGACATTACCATGATCGGCTGTGATCAGCATATGACCTTTATTCGCCATCACTGCTTCATAGACACGACCTAAACTGGTATCCACCGCTTCTATTGCTTTGACTGCAGCATCAAATACACCGGTATGTCCCACCATATCGCCATTGGCATAGTTCACCACCAACAAGTCATATTCACCTGAATTGATTGCAGCGACCAATTCATCAGTCACTTCAAATGCACTCATTTCAGGTTTTAAATCATAGGTCGCAACATTTGGCGATGGAATCAGGATACGTTTCTCACCTGGGTATTCGTCTTCACGACCGCCACTGAAGAAGAAGGTTACGTGGGCATATTTTTCAGTTTCAGCAATACGTAACTGAGTTTTACCCAAGTTAGATAAGTATTCACCAATCGAGTTCACCAATGCTTCAGGCATATAGGCCACAGGTGCATCAATGGTGGCTTGGTAACGTGTCAACATCACAAATTTCGCCAAGTTTGGAACCACTTGACGTTCAAAGCCTGCAAAGTCTTTTTCGACAAAAGCTTTAGTAATTTCACGGGCACGATCGGCACGGAAATTCATAAAGACAATGCTGTCGCCATCTTCAACTTTAGCAAAGTCGCCAATGCGGGTCGCTTTAACGAATTCATCAGACTCATCTGCTGCATAAGCAAGCGCTAAGCCTTCAACAGCAGAGTTTGCAGTACGTGCTGCTTCACCTTCGGTCAATAAACGATAGGCTTGTTCCACACGGTCCCAACGGTTGTCACGATCCATGGCAAAGTAACGACCGATCATGGTCGCAATACGACCTTGACCCGGATATTGCGCAAAGAGTGCATCCAGTTTTTCTAAAGATGGTTGTGCACTTCTTGGTGGTGTATCACGACCATCCAAGAACGCATGTAAATACACTTTCGCACCACGTTTCAATGCCAATTCAGCCATGGCCACGATGTGATCTTCATGCGAATGCACGCCGCCTTCAGACAATAATCCTAAGATGTGAACGGCTTTAGCATTGGCTTTGGCTTTTTCAACGGCATCGACCAAGACTTCATGCTCAAAGAATGCACCAGTACGGATGTCTTTGGTAATACGGGTAAAGTCTTGATACAGCACACGACCCGCACCGAGGTTCATATGACCGACTTCTGAGTTCCCCATTTGACCATCTGGCAAACCGACATCTTCACCTGAGCCTGAAATCAAACCGTGCGGATGGTTCTGTTTCATTGCAGTCAGATTTGGTGTTTTTGCAGCTAAAAATGCATTGTCTTGTACTGCTTCACGATGTCCCACACCGTCCATAATCACCAATACGTGAGGGATTTTGCCAGAAGTTGCATCCGTCATGATGTACACTCTTTATTTGTTTACAAATTAATCGCCACATCTTACCGTTTTTTCAAGTAAGACTCTATCTGAAAGGAGGGTTTTGACCCATCTCCACCCTCATATTTTCATTTTAAAACATTCAATACATTCAACTTTACCCGCTTAACGTGCGCGGTAAAGTAAATAACTGCCTGCCCCGAACATCACAGCAATCGGTAAGAATACAAACCATGCTGGAGAGGGTGAGTACACCAAACTTGCATAGCCCAAAAAGTCTTGGATGTAATAAAACCCTAAGCCAATAAATAAGGCAATCACCAAGCGAAAACCCATCGATTGTTGACGCAGTGGTCCAAAAATAAACGAACACGCCACCAAAACCAATGCCAATAAGGCAAATGGCGAGCCGACTTTCTTCCAAAACGCCAATAAATAGGTTTTAGGAATCGCGCTGTACTGATCCATATAGTTCATAAAACCGACCAATTGACTTGGGGCCAAATCTTCAGGGTCAATCGTCACCATATGCACATACTTCGGTTGTAGAGCCAAAGCCAAGCCTTGTTCAGAGGTCTTAATTAAACGAGAAATACCGGTGTTGGCAATATCCAATTGTTGGGCGTTTTTGAGTTCCCATTGACCATTTTCAACAAACTTGCCTTGATCAGCATCCAAAATAGAATTGATTCGATACTGCTGATCGAAGTCAATCATCTGTACGCCTTTTAACTCCCCTTGCGAGTTGGCATAGTCAATATAAATATAGCGTTGACCTTCACGGGTCCAATAGCCTTTGACTTCACCCATTTCAGCGACAGAACGATGACTCTTGACACTTTTCGCCTGCTCATTGGTCACTGGCACCACAAATTCACTCAAGGCAAAAGACATGATGACCAAAATCATGGCTGAACGCATCACCCAACCCACAATTCGCCATAGACTAATCCCGGCAGCACGCATCACAATCAATTCACTGTTGGATGCCAAAGTACCTAAACCTAAAATCGCACCAATCAAAGCGGAAATCGGCAGAATTTCATAAAGATACTGTGGCGCACTCCAAATCACATATAAAAATGCCTGCCAAGCGCCATAGCCTTCTTTTAAGCTACCCAGTTCACCCATGTAGGTAAACAGCACTTGTAGTGCAGATAAAATGGCTGTTGCACCCAACATGGCAAGCGCAGTGGTTTTAGTCACATGTTTTGCGACAATTCGACGTGCTAACATTATGATTTCACCTGCTCAATACGTTTTTTGATTTTCGGTGCAATTTTCTGCTTTCTTGAAAATAAAGCAGCCGCAATCGCATAGATTGCAAGAATCGCAGGATAAGCCCAAATACCAATTTCACCTTTAGAAATACGGGTTTTAATCGCCATCAGCGCCACAATCAAACTGGCAAAAATCATTAACGCAGGAAACAGTTTTAAGTAACGCCCTTGGCGCGGGGTCACTTCAGACAAGGCAGATGCCAACATAAGTGCCACGATCATGGTGAAAGGCACAAATAAACGCCAACCCAATTCACTTGCCACCACCGGATCATCACGCGTTGCAATCACTTTGGACATGGTCAAGCCTTCAACTTCACCACTGTCAAATTTTGCTTCTTTGTCACTTTCTAGACGCAGACGATAGGTTTCAAATTCAGTTTGAGTATATTTGGCACTGTTTGGAAAAATTTCGTAACGGCGACCTAAAGTTAAATCGACCACACTGGCTGCATCGGTGTTCATTTCGACCCGCATGGCTTCTTTTGCCAAGATCATCACATCGGGTTTGCCCGGTTTTTCAGCACGTTGATAAAAGAAAATCTCTGTGAGGTTTTTGCGGTCTTCAGACAATGAGCCTGCGTAAATCGTATAGGGTCCTGACGAGATAAATTCTTTCGGTCGCACCAAATCAAAACCAGAACGCACTGCCTGACTGGTGGTTAGTTTTTCAAACTCACGCACCCCCCAAGGTGACAACCACACCATCAATACCGATTGCACCACCAAATAACCGATGGTCAGCGGTAACAGTAAGCGTGCCAATTGATTGCGACTGACGCCACTGCCGTTTAACACCGCCATTTCATGATCGACATACAGACGACCAAAGACCAGCATTAACCCAATGAAAAACCCGAGTGGAAGAATCAGTGTCAGGAACTCAGGAAGTCGATAACCGATAATGCTAAACAGGATTCCAGCATCTAAACGACCTTGCGCCGCCACACCGAAATACTTGATCAAACGCCCACCCATCATGATCAGGGTGAGTAAAGATACAACGACCAAAGAAGTCGACAGTACTTGTTTGACGAGATAACGTCTGATAATCAAAGTAATCTTCCAAAATGGGGTGAATTGGGCTACCGTTAGTTTACCCAAATGTTAAAAATATAAAACCACATTGAAATTCTATCATTGGTAGTGTTTCAATGGTTTAATGATTCGAAACGTCTCAATAGGCCGACAACAAGCATATGAAACTTACTATTAATACGTCATTTCCTGAAAACACGTCTAGCCAACATTTGTTGATTTTAGTCAATTCAGAAAACATTCAGTCTAACTATCAAATCAATGGTTTAGATAAAGCGATTCAAGCGACTCAGTTTAAAGCAGCATTCAATGAGAGCTTGCCGTTGATTGGTCAGGTTGCCGGACAACCGAACAGTGCCCTGCTCGGCTTAGACAAAACTGAAGAATTAAAACCAGCGAAACTTGCAAAAATTGCACAGAGCATTATCAAAGCATCACAAAAAAAATTCAAACAGATCAGTGTGGACATTTCTGCCCTTCCGTCGGAATTTCATGCACTTTTTGCTTTGAGTCTCACGCAGGCCAACTATGGTTATGATGCTTACAAATCGAAAAAGAACGAAAATACACTCGAACAAATTGATTTAATTGCAACACAAAGTCCATTGGATGATGCACAGCTCGCTTTAATCGCGGCAATTGAACAGGGTCAAAGTACGGCACGTGACTTGGGCAACTGCCCACCGAACATCTGTTTCCCAGAGTATTTAGCTGAACAAGCATTACAGTTGGCTAAGGAGTTTCCAGAACTTCTGAAAGTCACTGTATTAGATGAACAACAATTGGCAGATTTAGGCATGAATGCCTTCCTTGCCGTGAGTAAGGGATCAGAACGTCCAGGACGTGTCATTACCATTGAGTATTTAGCCAATGCGAATGATGCGCCTGTTGTCCTCGTAGGTAAAGGGGTGACTTTCGATACTGGTGGTATTTCGCTCAAACCGGGTGCCGGCATGGACGAAATGAAGTTCGATATGTGTGGTGCAGCCTCTGTACTGGGCACGATGCGTGCGCTATGTGAATCTAAGCTTCCGATTCATGTGGTCGGTGCCATTGCTGCGGCTGAAAACATGCCATCAGGCCATGCGACACGTCCGGGCGACATCGTGACCACCATGAGCGGTCAAACGGTTGAAATTTTGAATACCGATGCTGAAGGGCGTTTGGTGCTCTGTGATACATTGACTTATATCAAGCGCTTTAACCCGGCACTGGTGATTGATATTGCAACTTTAACCGGTGCATGTGTGGTGGCATTGGGTTCTGTCCTCAGCGGCATGTTTACTTCAGATGATAAACTGGCTGAAGAATTACAACTTGCAGGCGAGCAGTCTTTTGACCGTGTATGGCGTATGCCAGTGATTGATGATTATCAAGAACAACTCGACTCACCGTTTGCTGACATTGCCAATATTGGTGGCCCTAAAGCAGGTGCAGTCACTGCTGCATGTTTCTTGCAACGCTTTACCCGTGAATACCGCTGGGCGCATTTAGACATTGCTGGCACTGCATGGAACTCGGGTGCAGCCAAAGGTGCAACCGGTCGTCCGGTACCCCTATTGGTTCAATTCCTAGCAAATCGTGCGAACTTGAATGGCTAAAATTAGCTTTTATCTATTTGAGAAAAGCCCTGAACGGCAAGTGGAAAGCACTTGCCGTTTATGCCGTAAAATATTACGGCAAGCGGCCAAAATTTGGATTCATTGTCCTGAACCAAACATTCAACATGAACTCGATCAACGACTGTGGAGCTTTGACCCTGAAAGCTTTTTGGCACATGGTATCGATCAACTCGATGCACCAATCTGTATTTCAGCGACGCTGCCTGAATCAAGTGAATGGATTGTCTTTAATTTTAACAATCAGCCTCTTGATCGTGCGACTGAATTTAGTCACATTATTGAAATCGTTGAGAATGATGAGCAGGCTAAGCAAATCGGACGAGAAAAATTCAAGTTCTATCGAAGCTTAGGCATTTCACCTCAAACGCATAAGCTATAATGCCAGAAAAACAGTAATTGAGAGAATATCCTGCTGTCATCGCTTTGCCATAGATAAAGCTTTATCACAGATAGCATTTACATAAGGCTTAATACATAACGCTCCACCAACAGCGTTTAACAAGGAGATGCGTGGTGACATTAAATGTCGGTCAAGATTTTAAAAAACGCTGGCTTAGTGCACCCGATGCGGTCCGTCAGGCTTTTTTAGATGATCTCACACGAGTCACAGATTTACTTCAACCTGAATCGAATCTACAAACATGGTTAGACAATGATCAGCGTGCCCAACAAGTGGCACAGCTCAAAGTTGAACAAGCCTATGCCGATGAAAAAGCCCGACTCATTGAAGCGGCTCGTGTCCGCCGTCAGTTGGCTTTGGAAAAATCGCTTGCGCAAAAGCGTGCCCAACAACAGGCGTATAACCAACAATTATTGCAAGATGAACAGCAACAGTTCATTCAACAAAATGAAGTATTACATGCTCTGAATCAGCAGATTGCGGTCGAAACTGAAGCGTATGCTGAACGTTATACTGAAAACCCTGCGCTACCGAGTATGGATTTTTCTGGCACTCAATTTTTAGTGTCTGATCAAGAGATTCATTCGGAATTAGACAGTGTGCGCTTACGTTTAGAACTTGAAGCAGAAACGCATATCGAGCAAGCGGTAAATGCCTTCCGTGCTCAACTTCAAGCTGCTGCTGAAGAAGAAATTGCTTATATTTTGAAAAATTCAAGATTTAGTGCTGCAGATGTCACAGCACAATCCAGCTAAAGCACTTTAAAACAAAAAAAGCCCTTTTGGGCTTTTTTTATAGGTGGTATCTCGCTGTCATTTTGCTATAAGATGGCGATTTTTTATTCAAAAAATGAAAAAATCGCTGAGACCAAGTTACCCATGCCATAACCTAAACCGAGCAACACACTGATCCAGATCCAAGCACTTAAAATATTATAAAACATGAAACTGCCATATTTCATATAACCTGAACCAGCGGCAAAGGGCGCAAAAGAACGCACAAAGGGAATAAAGCGTGCCATTAAGATGGTCTTACCGCCATGTTTCTCAAAATAATTGGTGGTTTTTTTGACGTATTCAGGTTTAAACCAGCGACTGTGCTTAGTGAAAAATTTCAGCCCTAAAGCTTTGCCGGTATAGTAATTGATCAAATATCCAATGGTGCCTGCTGTCATCAACAAGATGCCCATATAGTGCAAATGAATCAATTCGGTGGTGGAACACAGTGCACCGGTGGCGATCAGCAAACTGTCCCCCGGTAAAAAAAACAGAAACACTGACCCAGTTTCACCTAAAATAATCACAAATAAAATAGCATAAATCCAAAGGCCATACTGCTCAAAGAGCATCGGAAGAAGCTGTTCAAGGTGCAATAAAAAATCAAGCATTACCACGGATCCGTTTCATGTTGTTTCCCCCTACACCTACTGATTAAAAGCCCAAACATTCACAATTCATCAAAATAAAACAGCCTAATAAATTAGGCTGCGCGCTATTTTAGTCCCTTTTTACCGCAAAAATCCATTCGCAGCTAAAAATTCCATACTCAACTTCGATTCCGGCTTATGTTCAGCGGCTTTATCACCGAGCAATAAACGTTCGATATAACGGGCCAGTACATCGACTTCTAAATTGACTTTTGTGCCTGTTTTCCATGTACTGATGTTGGTTCTTTCGGCCGTATGTGGAATTAAATTCAGGCTTAAAATATTGCCACGTAAATGGTTGATGGTCAGGCTAATCCCATCCACCGTCACAGAACCTTTTTCCGCTAAATATTTGGCAATTTCAACCGGAGCCGTCACTTCAAAATACAGTGAGCGGGCATCTTGGCGTACTACGGTAATTTCACCGACTGCATCGACATGACCACTGACAATATGTCCGCCAAAACGTGTGGTCGGCAACATGGCTTTTTCAACATTCACCGGCTGCCCCACTTTCCAATCGGCAATGGTGGAGCGATGAATACTTTCACGCGATACGTCTGCGCTATACCAATTTGATCCCCAATCGGTCACCGTCAAGCAGATCCCATTGGTGGCAATCGAATCCCCCAAATGCACATCAGACATATCCAAATCGGTCTGAATACGTAGACGAATATCACCACCTACACTTTGTAAACTCTCGACCTTGCCTAAACTTTCGATGATGCCTGTGAACATAATGATGCAATCTCTTTAAATTCTGTCTTTTATTTACCACAAATCGAGTTGTTCTGCGACACCTGTGGTATCTACGCCCCCAAGTTCAGCATAGTGATGCAATTGCCCCAATAACTGACGAATCGGGGGTCCTGACTTGGCATGCGTGTCAGTAATCACGATAAACTCAAGCACACGTGCACGTTCCGACTGACGTTGTTTACTGACCCGATAACGGGGTACATCTTGAGTCAATAACGTCACCCGTCCACGTTCTAAATTGGCTTTGAGTAAATCACCAGCTTCGATATTGCCATCAGTTGAATAACTGGTCAGGATATAGCGAGCATTGATGGTACTCAGCAGTTTCTCATACGCTTCTTTGGCATATTTTGAAGAGTTATAAGGACTTGGTCGTTCCTTACGCCACGCACGGTCAATTCCGCTCTTGTAGCCCTTGGTATCTGGCGTTGGTAAATCCACCTGATCCCATAGGGTTAAAGCATTTAACACATGGTAATTACTGCTATAGGCATGTTGATTATATGGCGGATCCAAATAGGCAACATCCACCTCAAAACCACTCATTTGATTGGCCAAATGCTGTGCATCGACACACCACATTTCCGCCATAGGCACTTTAGGATCGCCAATTTCACAGAAACGGCTTGGCGTAAGCCACAGCAAAGATTCGATTCGCTCTAAAGCCGTTTGGGTTTTACCGCCCCAACCATGATGGAAGCTTTTAAACACGCCACTGGTATTGCTGACAAAACTGGCTGAATAGAGTAATGGTGACAAAAGTGCACTCATTTCCACATCATCAATCGCACCTTGCGCTTGCCACGTGGCAATCTGCTGACGAATGGCATCAATGCGCATCCCATTGCGGCGTTTGAAGAACAAACGGTCACGGCTCGGATCATAAATTTCGTCATTACGTGGACATAAATTATGCGTGACCCAACCTTTGACTTCAGGCAAACGGTTTAAATAATCAAGGGCTTTTTGATAACCTCCCAATTCTTTAAATGCCGGTGCATCGGTACAGGACAAAATCGCATTGTTTAACGCATGGCTGTACGGTTCCCAGTCATTGGCAATCACACGGTAGCCATTTTGACGTGCCAAGCGAGAAACCACACCACTGCCGGCAAAGAAATCGGCAAAAATTGGCGCACGTCCCTTGCCTGAATTGTTCAGTGTCCCGGTACTTTCGAGTGCTTCTAAAATCAAATGCAGTAAACGACGCTTATTGCCTAAATACGGTACAAGTTGATTAAACAAATATTCGTCTGTGGTACGTGCCGCATGACGACGTTTATGGTAAACCGTAGACTCTGAATTCATAGTGACTCTTGAGAAGGAATAAGTGTTAAGCGAATGTCATCACCCAATTGGGTCACCTCTTTCAGCTTAAAACGGAGTTGTTCTGCCATGCTGATCAACTCAGCATTGAACATGGCACGCGCCGATTGACCTAATAAAGTCGGTGCAACATAGCTGATTACTTCATCGACCAGATGTTGTTGTAAAAAGGCGGTCGACAAGGTGGCACCGGCTTCGATCAATACATCATAAATTTGAAAATCTTTCAGTGTTTTTAACAGTGCATCTAAACTTTGCACTTCAAGTTGAATCACACCGAGTTTCGCTAACTCTGGACGAAAAGGTCCCATCACCATGACGGTATCTGGTACATCTAAAATTTTGGCATCCAAAGGTAAACGCCCTTGCCGATCCAAAATAACACGCTTCGGCTGCACAATCTGTTCGACATTGGCATCATCAAGTTGGCGCACATTGAGCTGACAATCATCCGCCAATACCGTATCAATGCCGGTAATCACGGCACCGGAGATCGCACGCCAATGCTGAACATCCTGACGCGCTGCAACACCGGTAATCCATTTGGATTCACCTGAAGCCATGGCAGTGCGCCCGTCCAAACTTGAGGCAATTTTCAGACGTACATAAGGCAGACCGGTTGCCATGGCTTTTAAGAAACCTAAATTCAGTTGTTTGGCTTGCGCTTCACAAATCCCAACCTCAACCTCAATGCCTGCTTGACGTAAAATTTCAACCCCTTTGCCCGCGACTAAAGGATTGGGATCAGAACAAGCCACGATCACTTTGGCTACGCCTGCTTCGACCAAGCCTTTAGCACAAGGTGGGGTACGTCCATAATGTGCGCAGGGTTCTAAAGTCACATAAGCGGTTGCACCTCGTGCGCGTTCACCCGCTTGGCGCAGCGCAAATACTTCAGCATGCGGTTGTCCGGCTTTGGGATGAAAACCTTCACCCACCATGTGTCCATCTTTGACAATCACGCAGCCCACATTGGGATTGGGACGGGTTGAATATTGTCCTTGCTGAGCCAATGCAATGGCACGTTGCATCCACACTCGATCCTGTTGAATGCGTGATTGATCTAACTCAGACATAGTGTTCCTAAACGAATCTTTTTTGAGAATAATTAATCTTGTTCACGATGTTGCATCTGCTCAATCTGACGTCGAAAGGCTTCTACATCTTGGAAATCTTGATACACCGAGGCAAAACGCACATAAGCCACATGATCTAAAGCAAACAAGGCTTTCATCACAATTTCACCAATGGTGCGAGAACGTACATCACGTTCACCCAAACGGCGAATTTGCAATTGAATATCACTGACCACAGCTTCAATCTGTTCTTGGGTCACGGGACGCTTTTGTAAAGCATGCATTAAAGAACGACGAAGTTTGGCTTCATCATAAGGTTCGTTTTTACCATCAGATTTGGTCACACGAGGCATAACCACTTCAAAACTTTCAAAGGTTGTGAAGCGCTCATTACAACTAATACACTCACGACGACGACGAATTTGACAGCCTTCGGCAGCTAAACGTGAGTCAATCACTTTACTATCAGCGGCGTTGCAAAATGGACAATGCATAGCGGTTTAATTGAACAATTTGTATTTGAGCTTAGTGTAGCAAAAAAAGTTTCGATTGTTGAGTTTTCACCAATATATAGAAAAAAAACAGCCCATATGGGCTGTTTTACACAATATATTGATTTTATTGTTTTCAGATTAATCGACACGTTCGCCATGTTGACTTAAATCTAGACCCATCCGTTCATCATCAGATTCAACACGGATGCCAATCACCAGATCAATCACTTTTAAGATAATAAAGGTCAACACTGCAGAGTAAGCGATGGTCGCCAATACACCTTCAACTTGCACCCAAACTTGGTGAAGTAAATCAGTCGGTGCATTGTCGCCCATGATAAAATCGCTAGCAAAGAATGCGGTTAAGATCGCACCCACAATACCACCCACACCGTGTAGACCGAATGCATCTAATGAGTCGTCGGCTTTCAGCGCACGTTTTAACGCAGTAATGCCCCAGAAACAAACCACACCACCAATTAAGCCCATTGCCAACGCACCGCCGACCGTTACAAAACCTGCTGCCGGTGTGATCACCACTAAACCTGCTACTGCACCTGATGCACCGCCCAATACAGAGGCTTTACCACGCACGATTTTTTCAGTCACTAACCAAGAAATGGCTGCTGCGGCTGCTGCAACTTGCGTTACCACCAACGCATAGCCTGCTGAACCGTTAGCACCCAAGGCAGAACCACCATTGAAACCGAACCAACCGACCCACACTAAACTCGCACCAATCACGGTTAAGGTTAAGTTATGCGGTGCCATAGACTCTTTGCCCAAGCCCATACGTTTACCGAGCATATACGCTGCAATCAGACCTGCCACACCCGAGTTGATATGAACCACCGTACCACCGGCAAAGTCGAGTGCACCATCGTTGCCTAACCAACCGCCACCCCAAACCCAGTGGGTAATCGGTGCGTAGACAACAATTGACCAGACGGTAATGAAAGCCACAAAAGCACCAAATTTCATACGCTCAGCAATGGAACCGGTAATAATGGCTACAGTAATGATCGCAAAGGTCATTTGGAAAATAACGAATAAAATTTCAGGAATCGTGCCTGTTAAAGCGTCTGTGGTAATGCCTGACAACATAAATTTGTCTAAGTTACCAATAAAGGCATTGCCCTCACCAAAAGCTAAGGTATAACCCACAACCACCCATGTAATACTGACCACGGCTGCGGCTACAAAGCTATGTGCCATAGTGCTGAGTACGTTTTTCTTACGTACCATACCGCCGTAGAACAATGCTAGACCCGGAATGGTCATGAGTAAAACAAGTGCGGTCGAAACTAAAATCCAAGCGGTATCACCTGTGTCTAATTTTGCTTCTTCTTCGGCAGGTGCTGTTGTTTCAGCTGGAGCAGATGCCGCAGCTTCTGTGGTGTTTTCTAAAGAATCTAAAGAATTTGGAGTGGATGCTTCAGTTTCAACAACTGTAACACCTTCAGTCGTAGTTGGTTCTGATACGGCATTTTCAGCCCAAGCAGCAGAACCCCCTAAAAGTGCGCCAGACAAGCTCAGCGCAAGTAGCATTTTTTTCATTCGTATCCCCCAACCTAGTTTTTGTGAGTTATTAGGTACTCAGCAAACTTCGTGCCAAATTAAATTTAGACAGCGTCTGCACCTGTTTCACCAGTACGGATACGGATGACTTGCTCTAAATTGGTTACGAAAATTTTTCCGTCGCCAATTTTGCCAGTGCTTGCAACACGAGTAATGGATTCGATCACTGAGTCCACCATGTCATCGCTGATTGCGATTTCAATTTTTACTTTAGGTAAAAAATCAACCACATATTCAGCACCACGGTATAGTTCAGTGTGCCCTTTTTGACGACCAAAACCTTTCACTTCAGTGACGGTAATGCCTTGAACGCCAATTTCAGAGAGTGCTTCACGCACGTCATCTAATTTGAATGGTTTTACGATTGCTGTTACAAGTTTCATGTTGTTTTCCTTCGGCTTTTCTCACCAGTAAGGTTTTATGTTCAAATTTCATGCCAAAACAGACCAATGGTTGGGGGGTATTGATCTGTTTCATCATGACATCATCTTTATACCCTATTTTATACATCAACATGGCTGACGGCATGATAAATTCATACAAAAATTGATGGTTTTTGCTGATATTGTTATTGGATTAATTCATTGTGCTGAGTTAATACTAGGGACAAAATAAAAGCGATGTTACACTGTAAAAACAACATGATATATTCTGGATACCCCATGATTGAAACATTATTACAAGCCATTTTGGAACAAGTCGATCAACCTAAAAAAGACTTGGAACATAATTTACGTGCGCTTTTAAATGAAGCGGTCAGCAAAATGGATTTGGTCTCTAAAGACGAAATTGAGCGCCAAAAAACAGCATTATTGAATGCCAATGAACGTTTAAGCCAACTTCAAGAGCAAGTCAAAGCCTTGGAAGTGTTAATTCAAAAACAAAATTAATAAAACGCACATTTTCTGTGCAAAAATCTAAAAATAATGATTAAAAATAAAGCAATCTAAAATAAGATTAATAAGAGTAGAACCTGATGTCTTTCGCGAAAATTTATACGCGTGGCTTGCTCGGCTTACATGCACCACAAATCGAAGTTGAAGTTCATGTCAGCCAAGGTCTGCCTTCGCTGACCATTGTGGGCTTGCCTGAAGCCGCTGTTCGGGAAAGTAAGGATCGTGTTCGCTCTGCCATTATTAATAGTGGTTTCTTATTTCCCACCAAACGCTTAACCATTAATCTTGCACCTGCTGACTTACCCAAAGATGGTTCAAGGCTCGATCTACCGATTGCTTTAGGTATTTTGATTGCTTCGGGACAACTGCCTGAAAATAGTACCGATGATTTTGAATTTATCGGTGAATTGGCACTCGATGGCATGCTCAGACCGGTTACAGGGACTCTGACCATTGCTATGGCATGTCAAATGGGCAAACATCAATTGATGTTACCAACGGCCAATGCAGAAGAAGCCGCTCAACTTCCTGATTTTAAAGTTTATGCAGCAGAAAGTCTCAAACAAGTCTGTGAACATTTTTTAAAAACGCACCAAATTAACGCAACACCCTCGACACAGCCGCAAAATACAAATCACGCTAAATTTGATTTGGCCGATGTGAAAGGTCAGCTGCGTCCTAGACGTGCTTTAGAAATCGCTGCTGCGGGCGGACACTCTATTCTATTTAAAGGTCCACCGGGAACAGGGAAAACCTTATTGGCTTCTCGACTCTCCAGTATTTTGCCACCTTTAAATGCACAAGAAAATTTAGAAGTCGCGAGTATTTATTCGATTGCCAATGCCCAGCACAGCTTTGGACAACGTCCTTTTCGTGCGCCGCATCATACTGCATCAGCCGTAGCTTTGGTCGGTGGTGGTTCACATCCAAAACCCGGTGAAATTACCTTAGCCCATTTAGGGGTTTTATTTTTAGATGAACTGCCTGAATTTGATCGCAAAGTATTGGAGGTTTTGAGACAGCCGCTTGAGTCAAAAGAAATCGTGATTTCTCGTGCATCAAGGCAAATTACCTTTCCTGCCAACTTTCAATTCATCGCAGCCATGAACCCATGTCCCTGTGGTTATGCCTTTAACCAAGACAGTCGTTGTCAATGTTCAGCCGAATCGATTAAACGTTATCAAAACCGAATTTCAGGCCCTTTACTCGATCGGATTGATTTACACATTGATGTCCCACCACTCAAAGCGCAAGATTTACAAGACCATAAGCCTGTAGAAAATTCCGAGACGGTGCGTGCTCGGGTGATTCAAGCCTATGACATTCAAATGCATAGGCAAGGTTTTCTCAATCAAGCCCTTACACCACAGCAGCTCGAGCAATTTGTTCAGCTCGATGCTGCCGCTCAACAGATTATGGCAACAGCACAACAACGGTTAAATTTATCGGCACGTGCTTACCATCGGATTTTAAGAGTGGCCCGTACCATTGCCGATCTTGCCCAAAGTGAACATATTCAAACAGCGCATTTAACCGAAGCTTTATCCTATCGAAGCCAGCAACAATAATTTTTCACTTCAAATACAAATCTAAGATATAAAAAAGCGACCTGATGGTCGCTTTTGAGCAAATCAATTGAGCTTAGAATTCATATTTCAAACCAAAGACCACTTTATTTTTCAAGGATGTATCATCACGTAATTTTCCGCCAACCACAAAATCCATTGCCACACTTGCGCCAGTATCACCCAGTGGATGACTCAAACCAATATTGAAATGACGGAAATTAAAGTCTTCAGTGGTATTGAGTGCTGCTTCATGGTCTCCACTGTCATTGTTATAATACAAACCGACTGAAGTGTTCAAAGTGAAATCTTTCGGCAATGGATAACTGTAGCTACCTAGAATATAAGTATCCCCAGTATTGCCAAAAATCGAATCATCCAGAACCGTTTGTGCTGTTAAAGAAAAATCTTTGTAGTTCAGACCAATGATACTTTCAGGGAAATCTGAATCGACATCTGACTCAGTGTATAAATAATAAATTGCACCAACGGTGAAACCTAAGTCGTCGTTAATTTTACCGTTATAGCCCAAGTAAAAATCATGCTCAAAGGCTTTACTGCCCTCTAGCGATTCTGTCACCGGATTATAATCGGACAATGAATATCCTAAAGTTGAACCCCAGTATCCTGCATAAAATCCAGAGGCGTGGCTGTAGTCTAAGCCCCCTTGAACAGTTGCATTATCATTTTCAGGGCTGATGGTATTACCACGTAAAATATATTGTGAAACCACACCAATATTGCCAGAGATGCTATGTTCTGATGTTGGCTCATCGGCTGCAAATGTCAATGTTGAAGCCGATGCTGCAACGGCTAATCCGAGTAATTTGAGAGTCGATTTCATTGTTATCCCCTGCATGATCTATTGCATTTTTTTGTTGATACTTAAACTCCTGAGTAAGTTTGCAATAGCTGTGCCAAAGTCTGAGCAGAGAGTTAAGAATATTTTTTAAAACATTTAAGCTATTAATTTTTGTTATTTTTTTATTTTATCTTTTGAATCTACCTGATACTGAATCGGCCTATTTATTAGAATAGCTCAGCATATTTACAATAAATCACAGTCTTATAAATGTTTACATATCGCACTATTTAAAGACTATTCTTTAATCAATCGATTTATTCTTGTTCAAAAAAAGTGCACTTTATTGCGTGCACTCTTTTTTAGCGTGTTCGATGCCTATTGGGCTGTTAAATGTGGATTGGTTTAGAAACTATAACTGACACCGAATACCAAGTGATCGTCTAAATTGCCATTTTCACGGTCCTTACCGCCCCAAATATAATCAAGTGTCATATCGACGCCCACATCGGGAAAGGATTTACCCACACCGAAACGTAGTTCATTCAACACCAAATCTTCCGTGGTCGAGATCATGGAATCATCTTGGCTACTGTTAAAGATATTCACGCCCACCAATGTATTTAGGGCAAAGTCATACGGGAGTGGATAACTATACGCTGCGCTTAAGTAGACATCACCGGCATTGCCATAATTCACATCAGACAATGCCACCCCCAAGTTCACAGCGAGGTTTTTATAAGCCACTTCAGATACCCATTCCGTACCGGTGGTACGGCGCTTTTCACTGCGATCATCGTTATATACTGAACCACCACGATGATAGAAATAAGCAGCCAATTTGGTATTGAAACTTAAGTTTTCTGTTAGCTCACGCCCATAACCAATATAGAAGTCATTTTCAAAGCTGTTGTTTCGGCTTTCATCAGATGGATCGTAATCTAAAGTTGAACCCCAATATTCAGCTAGGAAACCACTCTTATGGACATATCCTAAGCCCCCTTGAATCGACAGATCATGATTTTCAACGCTGCCTCGATACACGTATTTAGATACTACACCAATATTTCCGGAGAACGTATGTGTCGGTGTGGCCTCTTCAACTTCCGCCCAAACAGCTGTGCTAGAGAGCATCATCATGGTTGCTAAAATTTTTTTATACAGAGCACGTGGCATGAGCAAATAACCGACTGAAAGAGAATCGAAAGTTTACCGATTTTAAAAAAAAATGCTTAAAATTAATCAGAAAAAAGTGCATTTTGGTGAAAAAAAAGACAATTAAAAATAAGATTAAAAATAATGTAAAAAAATAATTATATGAATAATATCAATTTATAAATGAAATCGAATCTATTTATGTTTAAAAAAACCGCAATATTCCAATAATGTATAACTTTAATCAAAAATAATTTTAATAAACCAGTCTTTTTTGTTATACATTATGTATACAATTTCCCCATGTTTACTTTTTATTGATCTAATTTGATATAAGGCTTCTTACCAATGCAAAAACCAAAAAAATTTACATTGGCAGTACTCATACAAGCTGCACTCATTTCTACAGCTTATGCTAGTGAACAAAGCGAAGCCAAAGGATTTATCGAAGATGCCGAAGGATCGGTCCTGTTGCGTACAGGTTTTATCACCCGAGATCGAGATAATGGTCGAACAGACACCAGTTCTTTAGGTCAAACCGCGATTTTTGATCTTGAATCTGGCTTTACCCCAGGTGTGATCGGCGTGGGTGTCGATGTGGTCGGTGATGTTGGTTTTAAAATTGGTAAAAACCGTCACGCAGGTAATGGTATGTTGCCACTGAAAAACGATGGCAAAGTGACAAATGGTTTAGTTGATCCATATGATACTTGGGGTCGTGGCGGTGGTCGTGTCAAAGCCCGTATTTCAAATACCACCATTTCTTATGGTACGCATGTATCAGATTTACCTGTGTTAGCGAGTAACACTGCACGTTTGGTGCCTGAGTACTATACGGGCTTTATGGTCAAGAGCCGTGAAATTAAAGATCTAGAATTAGTGGCAGGTAAATTCACCAAGAACCAATATTCTGACCAAATTTCATCTGACCAAATTGGTTTAGACCGTGCGGTGTTCTGGGGTGCATCTTATAAATTCAATGATCAACTCAATGCATCTTATTATGGTGTTCAAGTCAAAGACCTGATAGACCGTCATTATTTAAATACCTCTTATAAACAAAATTTCGCCGATGACAGTTCTTTAACTTACGATTTCACCGGTTATTACACCAAATTTGATAAAAATGCCTCGACGGCTTCTGCAACCGGTTATGTTCAAGAAGGATACGATAATGACAAACATGATAATTACGGTAAAGCAGGCGTAGATAAATCTAACAGCATTTGGAGTATCTCTGCGGACTATAACAAAGGCAATCATGATGTCTTAGCAGCCTACCAACAAAATACCGGTAGTGTTGGTTATGACTATGGTTCAAATGGTGATGGTTACCAAAGTATTTATATTGCGAACTCCTACCTATCTGACTTCGTAGGTAACCATGAGAAGTCAGTGCAACTACGTTATAACTATGACTTTAAAGGTTGGAATATTCCAGGGCTAACCTGGACCACGGCGTTTGTTTACGGTTGGGATATTGATGCTCGTGTGAAACAAGCGGATGGCAGTGTAAATATTGAAGAAGGTCGTGAACACGAATTCTTTAACCAAGTCAAATACACAGTGCAAAGTGGTTTTGCTAAAGGGGCAAGTTTACGTCTACGTAATTCAATGCTGCGTTCAAATACAGCCTACAACAGCCCATACATGGGGAATGTTGAAGAATGGCGTATCTTCCTTGATGTACCTGTAACCTTGTTCTAAGCGAATGTTCTCATCTGAACGTTCTAATGAGTATCAGTCATAAAAAAACCTGCATTGAATGCAGGTTTTTTTATTGCAGTGTCGCCACCGTTAAAATGGCGGAGACACTCAAAATAATCTTATTTGTTTGCTTCTTGGTAAGCCGCAATTGAGCTCAATACTTCTTGTTTCGCAACATCAGCACCTTCCCAACCACTCAATTTTACCCACTTGCCTGCTTCTAGGTCTTTATAGTGCGCAAAGAAGTGTTCTACTTGCTTGATCAACAAGTCAGGAAGATCGGTATATTCTTGAACATCTTTGTAAAGCGGGGTTAATTTGTCGTGTGGTACCGCGATTAATTTCGCATCTACACCACCGTCATCTTCCATGTTCAATTTACCCACAGGACGGCAACGAATTACAGAACCTGGTGCAACTGGGTGTGGTGTTACTACAAGTACGTCTAATGGGTCACCATCCAATGACAATGTGTTTGGTACATAACCGTAGTTTGCTGGGTAGAACATTGCAGTACCCATGAAACGGTCAACAAACAACGCATCAGAATCTTTGTCGATTTCGTATTTGATTGGCGCTGCATTTGCAGGGATTTCAATGATCACGTAGATGTCGTTTGGTGCATCTTTACCCGCAGGGATGTTACTGTAGCTCATAGGAAACTCTTTAACAGTGAAGTGTTTAATATTGTCGATTATAACGCTTTATCAAGCAATCTTAACCCGATTATACAATTTCAATGATATTTTTTGGTATGTCAAAGCATGCCTTTTTAGATGGTTCGAATCACGATCACCAACAATAAGATCGGACATGCCATCGATAAAAACCAAATAATCGATCTTAAGGTCGACAGATTCGCTAAATAGCAAATGCCATACACCACACGTAAAACCAAGTAAGCAATGCCAAGCATCATGGTAATGCCCTGTGGAATCACCATATATTCTGCCATTAAAATCGCAGCAATAAATAAAGGCAGACTTTCGAAACTGTTTTGTTGTGCTGCGTTGGCACGTGCTGCAAGCCCTGTCGACTTTGCCAAAAATTCACGTGGGTTCTGATTGTCTTGCGCTTTAAAACCCGCAGCGATTTTTGCAATCATGGTAAATGCATACGGCATTAAACAGGCAATTAAAATTAAATAAACGATGCCATCAATCCCATGCATGAATTTTCTATCCAATAAATTCTTATTGGGCATATCATAGCATGCGGTATATGCGATAATTTTTGTTTAATTATTGCCTTTTTGAAATTTTCACTGGAATCGCCATGAAAAATCTTGATCAGTCCGATCAGAAGCAATTTCTTGATGTGTTAGATCAGCAGAAAATCCATCAACGAAAAGTCGATCGTGTGCTTTATATTGTTCTCCCGATTGTTGCATTTCTGCTTTGCGTGATATGTGCCAATTACAATTGGCAATCGACGGCAGGCACCTTCTTTATGTTATTGATTGCTTTTATTGCAGTCGGTATTCGTCGTTTAAATCTAAAACTGTGGTTAGTGATCGTGGCTGTCTACAGTTTGGTTGACATTTATTTCACCTATTCAGGTCAACTGCCGATTCAAGCAGTCGGTCGTCAAATGGGCACCATGCTGACCTTTGTCGGAATTCTTGGGATTGGTCGTCCTTACTTTGACCGTTGGCTGATGAAATAAGCTTGCTCAAAACTGCTCCTTCTATTGCATAAAAAAAGCGCCATAACGGCGCTTTTTTTGAAGTTCTGAATTATTTACGTAAATCTTTACGCAGGATTTTACCCACATTGGATTTTGGTAATTCATCCATAAACTCAACATAACGTGGGCGTTTATAACCGGTTAAGTTTTGTTTCGCGAATGCCAAGATTTCTTCTGTGGTTAAAGATGGATCTTTTTTCACCACAAACAGTTTTGGCACTTCACCTGATTTTTCATCCGCAACACCAATCGCCGCCACTTCCAATACTTTTGGATGGGTTGCAATCACTTCTTCGATTTCAGATGGATAGACGTTAAAGCCAGATACCAAAATCATGTCTTTCTTACGATCGACGATTTTAAAGTAGCCGCGTGCATCCATAATTCCGATGTCACCGGTACGGAAGTAGCCATCAGCGCTCATCACTTTTGCAGTTTCATCTGGACGGTTCCAATAGCCTTTCATGACTTGTGGACCACGAATCGAGATTTCGCCTTGTTCACCTTGAGACAAATGATTACCTTCGTCATCCAAAATCGCAACATCAGTCAACGGCAATGGAATACCAATGGTACCACTGAATTCTTCAGATGCAGGCGGATTCGCAGTTGCAATTGGTGAGGTTTCAGATAAACCATAACCTTCAATAATGTTGGTGCCCGTGATTTTTTTCCATGCCGCAGCCGTTGAAGGCAATACAGCCATACCACCGCCCATCGCCATTTTAAGGTTGCTGTGATCGAGTTGTTTAAACTCTTCGTTATGCACCAATGCATTAAACAACGTATTCACTGCCGGGAAGAAACTTGGTTGATATTTACGAAGTTCTTTAATCACTGCCGGCAAATCACGTGGATTTGGAATCAAGACATTGGCTTGACCTTTATACATGCCGTATAGCGCACAGACCATAAATGCAAAGATGTGGTACAGCGGTAAAGCACAGAAAATACGGTCGTCTTTGCTGCCATCATGGTTGCCAAATTTACTTTGGAAAATACCATCGGCCTGCATTAAATTCGCCACCAAATTGCGATGCGTCAGTTCAGCACCCTTCGATACACCTGTAGTTCCACCCGTATATTGAAGTACCGCGGTATCACTCAAGGTCACCGTTGGGCGTTTATAATTGTTGGCATTGGCTTTGGCCATTGCTGCATTAAAAGTGATGTGCCCTGGAATATTCCATGCTGGAATTTGTTTACGTACTTTACGTAAAACAAAGTTCACTAACGTACCTTTAAGCACACCGAGCATGTCACCTACAGAGGCAATAATCACATGCTTCACAGGCGTTTTACCAATAATAGTTTGGTAAACAGATGCAAAGTTTTCAATAATCACCAAAGCTTCAGCACCTGAGTCATTCAATTGATGCTCAAGTTCACGTGCGGTATACAGCGGATTCACGTTGACCAAGACAAGCCCTGCACGGAATACGGCCAATGCCACCACAGGATATTGCAAAACGTTCGGCATCATGACCGCAACGCGCGTACCTTTGGCCAAACCTAAGCTTTGTAGGTAAGCAGCAAATTGGCGGCTCGCAACGTCAAGTTCATTGAATGACAAGGTTTTATCCATGAAGATAAAAGCATCACGTGAACCAAATTTCTGGAAATTACGCTCAAAAATATCAATGAGAGAAGTGTTTTCCTGTGGCAATTCTACAGTTTCTGGAATCCCAGTCTTTTGGTATTCAGCGAACCAAACCTTTTCCATAATGCCATATTCTCCAATTAGTAATCCTTGGTTTTAAACTGTTCTTTTCATCATTGAGCTATTATTAAGATGTTGGTGCTCAATGACGCATCCATATCCATTTACGCAATCATATATAACGTATTTTGAACTATGGATGCTAGTTTTATCTTTGAATGAACAGTTTATTTGCTTTTTGATAACCGCGTGGTAAAAGTTGACCTTTGGTCGCACGTTTCGCCACGTATTTGTTCAGGTCATCACCTTTCAGTTTTAATTGTTGTTGTCCCGCAACCACTTGAATTATTTCAGTTAAATTAAGCGTTGTCATGGACAAAATCTGTTCACTTGTATCAAGTTGTATCAACTTATTGCCTTTACCTTTATTTAGCATTGGCAATTCTGACAACTCAACAATGAGTAAACGACCAGAGGAACTTAACAGAGCCGCATGGGTATGCCCTTCGATTAACTCAAGTGGCATCGCTTCTGCACCCTCACTTAAGCTCAAGAAGGCTTTACCGGCTTTAGCATTGGTGTCCAATTGCTTGGCTTGGGTTTTAAAACCATAACCATTTGAACTGACTGCTAATACTTCAGCTTCATCTTCCGCAATCAAGATTTGTTTAAAGCCTACACCGTTGGCAGGTGCAAGTTTTGAGCTTAAAGGCTCACCTAAACCACGCGCTGACGGTAACGTATTGATCGCCAGCGCATAACTCCGACCAGATTCATCTAACACATAAACTTTCTGATTGGACTTGCCTTGTGCATGGCTTAAGTATTGATCCCCGGCACGGAAGTTGGCATTGGCGGCATCCACATCATGGCCTTTGGCACAGCGAATCCATCCCGCTTCTGACAAAATTACCGTGACTGGATCGGCTGGCATCAAATCTTGTTCGCTGATCGCGGCAGCTTCGGCACGTTGTACAATTGGAGAACGACGTTCATCACCGAATTTTTTCGCATCATCTTTGAGTTCAGTGATGATGAGATTTTTCAATGATTCAGGATTTTCCAATTGTTCACGAATAACCGCAGCTTTGGCTTCAAGTTCATCTTGCTCACGGCGCATTTCCATTTCTTCAAGCTTGGCCAAATGACGAAGTTTCAGTTCTAAAATGGCTTCTGCTTGAATCTCATCGATGCCGAAACGTTCCATCAGAACCGGTTTCGGCTGATCTTGTTCACGGATGATTTCAATCACTTCATCAATGTTCAGATACGCAATAATCAAACCGCCCAAAATATGCAGACGTTTTTCGATTTTGTTTAAATGATATTGCAAACGACGTGTCACGGTCTGCTTACGAATCTCAATCCATTCCAACAAAATACGACGAATCGATTTCACTTGTGGACGACCATCCGCACCGATCATGTTCATATTGACACGATAGCTCGACTCTAAATCAGTCGTGGCGAATAAATGGCTCATCACTGCTTCGGCATCAATACGATTTGAACGTAGGACAATCACCAAACGGGTTGGATTTTGATGATCCGATTCATCACGCACATCACTAACCAAAGGCAGTTTTTTTGCGGTCATCTGGTCGGCAATCTGACTGATGATTTTGGAACCTGAGACTTGATACGGCAAGTCACTGATCACGATTTCATTTTTTTCAATCGTGTAGACCGCACGCATACGGTAGCTGCCACGCCCTGTTTTTTGCAGTTTAAGCAGTTCTTCCGGTGGTGTAATAATTTCTGCTTTGGTCGGTAAATCCGGCCCCGGAATATATTCTACTAACTTTTCATCGCTGACATTTGGGTTACGAATTAAAGCAATCGTGCCTTTAACCACTTCACGCAAGTTATGGGGCGGAATATCGGTGGCCATACCCACGGCAATACCGGTTGTACCATTTAAAAGAATATTCGGTACACGTGCAGGTAAATTCACAGGTTCTTTCATCGAACCATCGAAGTTGTCCTGCCAATCACAGGTGCCTTGACCGAGTTCAGACAGTAACACTTCACTGTATAAAGATAGTTTCGCTTCGGTATAACGCATTGCGGCGAAAGACTTCGGATCATCCGGTGAACCCCAGTTGCCCTGTCCTTCAATGAATGGATAGCGATAGCTGAAAGGCTGTGCCATAAGCACCATTGCTTCATAACACGCAGAGTCGCCGTGTGGGTGGTATTTACCCAATACGTCACCGACTGTACGTGCAGATTTTTTCGGTTTACCACTGTGTTTTAAACCAAGCTCACTCATTGCATACACAATACGGCGTTGAACCGGTTTCAAACCATCACTAATGTGTGGCAAAGCACGATCCATAATCACGTACATGGCGTAATTGAGATAGGCTTGTTCGGTAAATTCTGCTACAGAACGATTCTCTGTCGCTTGATGCGCAAGGCTTGTCATAAAACCTTTCGTCCTTATCAAATATTTTTTGTGTCTAAAGTAGTAATGCTAAGTCGCAGGATGCCATGAAACAAGTGCATGGCGTAACACACTGCGACAATTTGTGTCTTATGGCGTAAAATTATCCATTTTTAATGATATGTTCAATCAGAAAATTGAATATTCACGTGGTTATTACAATCCAATCGATTCTAAGGTTTTACCTTTGGTCTCTTCACCCAATACCACAATCACCAAAGCCACCGCCAGTAAAACCGCTGTAAACATGATAAAGACATGGCTAAAGCCATTTTCAGCCACCATCATGTGCGTGACGACTAAGGGCGCAACAATCCCGCCCATGCGTCCTATGGCACTGGCCCAACCTGAACCAAAGGCACGAATATTGGCAGGATACTGCTCAGGCGTATAGGTGTATAACACGCCCCAAGCGCCCAAGTTAAAGAATGACATTAGACAACCCCAAAACATAATCATGCCCACAGATGTCGCTTGTCCAAAGAAATACGCCGAGATTGCACAAAAACCAATAAAACCAGCAAGTGTCGCTTTACGCCCAAGCTTTTCAACCAGCCATGCTGCCACCACATAACCCGGTAACTGTGCCAAGATCATGCCGAGCACATATTCAAAGGATTGCACAATGCTATAGCCTTCTTTGACCAATAAGCTTGGTAACCAAGTGAAAATCCCATAATAGGAATACACAATACCGAACCAGATCAGCCATAACATTAGGCTACGTTTGGCAAAACCACCTGACCACAGTTGACCAAACGACACCCCTTGTTGTGTTGCTACAGGTTTGACCTCAATCTGCTCAATGACTTCTACACCACACTGTGCTTCAAGTTTCTGCACCAAAGCATGCGCTTCATCAATGCGTCCACGATTGATCAAATATGGAATTGATTCAGGGACTTTTTTCAGTACCACAAACACATAAAGCGCAGGTAAACCACCAATTAAAAATGCCACGTGCCAATCAAATGACGGAATCACAAAATACGACACCAAAGCGGCAACCAACCACCCCAGTCCCCAAAAACTTTCCAGCAACACAATAAAGCGACCACGCACTTGCGCTGGTATATATTCACTGACCAAAGTCACGGCAACCGGAAGTTGCCCGCCTAGACCGAGCCCCACCACAAAACGAAACAGCAACAGCCAAGTCAAATTCGGTGCAAAGGCACAGGCAGCGGTGGCAATACTGTAGATCACCAATGTGCTGGCAAAGACTGCTTTACGTCCAAATTTGTCTGCCAAAGCACCTGAACAGACCGCACCCAAAGCCATACCGACAAAGCCGATGGAGACCACCCAACCTTTTTCAGTCGGTGACATGGCCCAATCTTCAGCCATTTTGGCCAAGATAAAGGAAATCAGTCCGGTATCCATGGCATCAAACATCCAACCCAAACCAATCACCCACAATAAAGTGTAGTGAAATTTACCAATCGGAAGACGTTGTACGCGTGAGATTAAATCCATAATCAGATCTCTAAATCGATGCAGTCAAAGTGTGGGAAATGAACTACTGTCTTCGCAACAGTTATTATTATTGTCGCTATTTTTTATCGCAACTTGTAAAACACATGCTCAGTAGAATCACCGGATCGCTTGCCTGTGATTCTACACGCTTCTTAACAATATTGTTTTTAAATGATGAGTCGACTTTAGCGCTTTAGTCAGTCAAACCTTAAGAGGCATCTTTAGACGAGGCTGACTGTTCATCGTCATCTTTATAAATAAACTTCGGCATTTCCAAGCCAAAATAAATCGCAATACAGCGCAGTGAAAAGCCGAAAACCAGCGTTGAAATAATGGTGATTTCCTGAGAAAAATTCAGTGTGGTGCAGACCCAATAGAAAATCACCGCCACAAAGGCAATGCTGGCATATAGTTCACGGCGGAACACCAAAGGTACATCATTACATAGAATATCACGCAAGATCCCACCGGATACCCCAGTCAACACTCCTGCCACTGCAGACACCACAAAGCCTTGTCCCATGTGCATGGCAATCTGACAGCCAATAATGGTAAAGCCAATCAAGCCCAGTGCATCGAGCAAAAGGAAAATTGAACGCAGTTGACGCATCCATTTCGCAATAAAAATGGTAAATAATGCTGCACAACAGGTTAAGACTAAATATTCAGGGTGCTTGACCCACGTTAATGGATAATGCCCAAGCAATACATCACGAACCGAACCACCACCCAATGCCGTCACACAGGCAATAATGATCACGCCAAACCAATCCATACTTCGCCTGCCTGCCGACAGCGCTCCTGTCATGGCCTCAGCCGTAATTGCGATAATATAGATAACCGTGAGTAACATCGCCCTGCTTCCATTGAGGGTAATTGATGCGCAACATTCTATGTGAAATCCAAAAAAATTCTACAAAAATTGAGCGCAACATTGCTTAAATTTCTTGTTTGAACCACAAATACAGGGCTGCTTCATGGTGATTTGCTGATCTGTAGTGGGATCGAGGAAATACCAAGCATCTTCAAACTTCACAAAATGCGAAACTTCGTGATGAACCTGTGCCTGTTTGCCATCATGATAGTGTGCTTTAAACTCAACTTGCGCATGATGCTTATCCAGTTTTTCTTGGGCTTGCACAATGTCCAATTTTAGCCATTGGTTTGACTTGGCCCAATCTGCAATCGCAGCCACATCCAAATGCGCCTGCTGTCCCAATGCGGTGGTGCCCACAATATAATCGATTTGTTGTTTGGCAAAGGCACTATAGCGTGAGCGCATGAGTTGTTGTGCGCTCTGCGCGTTTGCATGTCCGAGATGTAAAGGCTGACAACAGTCAGCATAGTGTCCAAGCCCACATGGGCAAGCCAATTCAGACATTCATTTTTCCCAAAAAAAATAGCACTCAATTGAGTGCTATTTTAACCAAACTTGGCTCACCATGCTGAGTTTAATCTCATACATGAGCCGTGTTCAGCAGCGGATTATTCTTGCGCCACAGGCAGGATATGCACTTTTTCAATCTTGTGCCCTTCCATCGTTACCACTTCAAACACATAGCCTTCTGCTTCAAACTTTTCACCATTTTGGGGTAAATGTCCGAGGTGGAATAAGATATAGCCTGAAAGGGTTGAATACTCTTCAGCGTCATCGACCAAATCACGATTCAACAGCAACGACAAATGACGAATATCGGTTGAGCCTTCTAAAATCAATGAACCGTCTTCTAAGCTTTCCGCCGCAGCATCGAGTTCATTTTCATTCGGGAATTCACCGGCAATGGCTTCAAGCACATCAATCGGTGTTGCAATGCCCTCAATTGAACCATATTCATTCAGTACAATCGCCATCTGTAGCGGTGCTTGACGCAGTTCTTCCATCACCATCAACACTTGCGCACTTTCATGCACAATCACCGGCTCACGAATGTGTTTTTCAAAGTTAAATTGGCCGAATTCGATATAGTCGTTCAACACATTGTGGGTTAAAACAATACCAGCGATGTTATCCAACTCACCATGCGCCACGATTAAACGTGAATGTTTCATCGACAAAATTTGCGCTTTGATTGAGGCTTGGTCTTCATTCAAATCGACCCATTCCAATTCTGGACGTGGGGTCATCACCGATTTCACCGGACGTTCTGACAGCCCCAATACGCCTTGTACCATTACGCTTTGATAGGCACCGCTTTCATCATTGCTAAAGATTTCATCTGCCAAGGCTTGTGTCGCCAACACATCTTCAGCTTGATTGTTTTGACCTTCAGCCGAAGTATTGGTTTTGCCACCTAACATACGAATCACCGCTGATGCAGTTCTGAAACGTAAATCGGTCGTCGTTACTGTTTTCTCTTGGTTACGGCGCATGAGTTGGTTCAAGAACTCAATCAAGACGGAGAAACCAATCGCTGCGTACAAGTAACTCTTCGGAATATGGAAGCCTAAGCCTTCAACGATCAGTGAGAAACCAATCATCATCAGGAAGCACAGACACAGAATCACCACGGTTGGATGCTTATTCACAAAGTCCATCAGTGCTTTCGATGCCCACAGCATAATCGCGACCGCAATCACCACTGCAATCATCATCACCGACAGTTGTTTCACCATCCCCACAGCGGTAATCACACTGTCGAGCGAGAACACGGCATCGAGTACCACAATCTGTACGATCACCATCCAGAATGCCGCATGTACCGGATTGTCTTCTTTGATTGCCGGTTTGCTTTCAAGGCGCTCATGTAATTCAAGCGTGCCTTTCATCAGCAAGAATACCCCACCAAACATCAAGATCAGATCACGTACCGAGAACGGGTGCTCAAACAGGTAAAAGAATGGATTGGTTAGGGTCACAATCCACGCAATCGATGCGAGCAAAATCAGTCGCATACCTAAGGCCAACAATAAGCCGACGACTCGAGCCTTATCGCGTTGTTCAGGCGGTAATTTTTCCGCCAAAATCGCAATAAAGACCAGATTATCAATCCCCAAGACGATTTCTAAAATCACCAGTGTCGCTAAACCGACCCATGCCGACGGGTCTGACATCCATTCAAAAATCATGCGCGCTGCTCCTGCTTCATTTTTGTTGTTTTTAATGTCAGGTCGAGAGGGTTAAAGCGAGTTTCAGCCGGATGCTGAAGGGTGAAAAGATTTAAAAAATATCGATTGGGGTGAGGACAATCACTACTCATATTGGTTCATTTGTTATAAAACTTAAGCTCAGTATAGGAAAGATTTTATTCAAATTCACGCTTTTTTCATGACAATAAAGACTGAGTTTTCGTAATTTTTCTCATTTGCTACAAATCATTGCAAAAGTTTTGTTTAAACACCGACAGTTGTCACTATTCTTGCTTAAGATCACAGTGAAAAAGACCCGATAAAAGTCGAGAGGACGAAATAGAAAGATGACTCACAATGCACTCGAAAAACCGATAAACACAGAACCTTCAGAACACGATTTAAATCACACCATAAAAACCGCATCTCCGACAAATACCACTCATAAAACAGCCAGCCAGAAATTAATTGCACTGTACTGCGGTTCACGCTTTGGCAACAATCCCATTTATAAAGAAAAAGCCATTCATTTGGCAGAAAGTATTGCCCAAAAAGGCTTTGGGATTGTGTATGGCGGGGCCAGCATTGGTCTGATGGGTCAAGTGGCAGACAGTGTGATTGAACAAGGCGGTGAAGTGGTCGGTGTGATTCCAAAGTTTATGTTGGATTATGAAGTCGCCCACAACACCCTAACCGAACTGCATGTGGTGCGTACCATGCATGAACGCAAAGCTATGATGGCAGAGCGTGCCAGTGCTTTTATTGCACTACCGGGTGGATTGGGCACCTTTGAAGAAATCTTAGAGATCGCCACTTGGGGACAACTCAATCAACATCAGAAACCGATGATTCTGTATAACGTCAATCGTTTTTATGATGCTTTGATTGCACAACTCGATCATGCCGTCAAAGAAGGTTTTTTACCGCCACAGCATCGTGCCAAGATTATTGTCTGTGATCATGCTGAACAGATTTTAAATGCGATTCGTAACCTGAATAGTCCGGCTGAATTTGTAGTTTAATCTTTGAGGTGGATATCAACCGCTATTGATCGACAGATCAATGTTGTTTATTTTCACCTCGTTTAACGTATTACGAAACTGATCAACAGTAAAATCATCGCACTGCCTAGAAGTACCTGGTATGCAATGACAAATTTTCGCGCTTTGCCTAGATCTTCGTGTTTATGCCTTGCTGAACTCAACATCATCCGATAATTTTTTGCATTTCTTTTGCCCCAGTTATAGGCCATAAAATCCAGATAACCGCTTACTTTTGCTGTTTTTTTTAGATAAAGATAAAAATAATAATTTGAAAAACTCAGCGCCGTCATACTCAACAAAAACAGCAACAGCATCAATACGCCCAATATGATGTCCTTATCCAAAATAATGTCCCTTTAATCTATTGATGATGCTTTACGCGAATGATTGAATGACGTGTACAAACGCCAATACATCAAAATATTGTTACAACTCTTTCAGCCCGCATCTATTAAACTATCATTAAATCAAACAGAAACAACCCTAACCCCATGAGCCAAGTCGCAACCCACCAAGCCCTACAACCTGAATTCCGTTTATTGGTTTTTGTGGTGTCTATTGGTTTCTTTATGCAGGGTTTAGACACCACCATTATCAACACGGCGATTCCCGCCATTGCCATCAGTTTAAATGAAGCGGCACTGGATTTGCACAGTGTGGTGGTGGCTTATGTGCTATCGGTGGCTGCCTGTATTCCTTTAAGTGGTTGGTTGGCAGACCGTTTTGGGGTGCGTAATATTTTCTTTGCTGCGATTGTGATTTTTACCCTCGCTTCATTAGGCTGTGGACTCTCTACCAGCTTAAATCAACTGCTGTTTTTTCGAGTAATTCAAGGCATCGGCGGTGCGTTTCTATTGCCTGTCGGTCGTTTGGCGATGCTGAAAATCATTCCCCGAAGCCAATTTCTCTCTGCTATGAGTCTGATGAGTTTGGCCGGACTGATGGGACCGATGATTGGCCCGACACTCGGCGGCTGGTTGGTGACCTACATGAGTTGGCATTGGATTTTCCTGATCAATATTCCGATTGGCATTCTCGGTGCGTTGGTGATTTTCAAAGCCATGCCCAATGCCAAAGAGACCAGCGTTAAAGCCTTTGATTTATGGGGTTTGATTTTACTGGCTACGGCGATGATTGGTTTGTCACTAGGCATTGAAAACTTTGCCAATAAACACAATGCAGCGTGGTTCAGTTGGACACTGATTGCAGGGGGACTCATTGCGAGCATCATTTATGCATTTCATGCCCATCTGCATCAAAATGCCCTGTTTCGCTCTAAATTATTTGAAAATAAAATCTTCACCGTGGGCATCTTAGGCAATTTCTTTGCCCGTTTTGGCGCCAATGCGATTCCATTTTTACTGCCCTTAATGTTGCAAGTCGCTTTTGGCTTTGACCCTTTTGTGACGGGTTTATTGATGATCCCGACTGTGGTCGGCTCTTTGGCCTCTAAACCTGTGGTACGTTGGATTATTCAACGCTATGGCTATCGTAATGTGCTGTTGGTAAATTCGCTCTTGGTGGGGGCATGTATCGCCAGTTTTGCCTTACATCAAGTCGATACCCCGCTGTGGATTCGCGTTGCACATTTTTTCTTTTTTGGCATGATCAACTCCTTGCAGTTTGTGTCGATGAATACCTTGACCTTAAAAGATCTTCCGCAACAAGATGCCAGCAGCGGCAACAGTTTTTTATCGATGATCATGATGCTGTCGATGAGTCTAGGTGTGGCATTGGCAGGCACATTGGTGAATGTATTTACCACGCATTTGGGACTCGATCAGACCTTAAAAGCTTTTCATCTGACCCTGCTGTGTTTAGGTAGTATTAACATTATTACCGCTCTGATTTTTTGGCAAATTCCGAAACAAGCTGATGACGACACTGCTTAGATCAATCTAATCTATCTATGTTCATCAACGTTCATCAACATCGACCTTTAGCAATGTGAATGGTGCATAATCCCCATTCACGCTATGATAAAACCCAAACCTTAAGCACTGAAGCCCCATGTCGAAAGCTACAAAAAAAACACCGACGCAGAAAAATCCCCCTCAACAAAACCATCATGCCCTGTATGCCTCTGGCATCGGCTTGGCGGTACTGGGTGTGATGACGGCTGTGTGCTTTTTTTTGTTTTTCCCTCATCCATTTGCGTCGGCACAAGATTATCCGATCAAGGGTTTTGATGTATCGCACCATCAAAAAGACATTCAATGGGCAAAAATTTCCCCGAAAGAATTCCAGTTTGTTTATCTCAAAGCCACGGAAGGCGGGGACTTTAAGGACACCAAGTTTCAGCAAAATTGGCTACAAGCCCGTGAACGTGGATTTCGAGTCGGGGCATATCATTTCTATCGTTTATGTCGTGGCGGTGATATTCAGGCACAGAACTTTATTGAAACCGTACCCAATAAAGCCGATGCCTTACCGCCGGTGATTGATTTGGAATATGAAAGCAATTGCATCAATCAATTCACCAAGGAGCAACTGCTCAAAGAAATTCAAATTGTACATGATCGCTTATATCAACATTATGGCAAGCAGCCGATGTTCTATATTTCAAAAGCGTTTTATAACATTGTATTGGCAGGTGAATTTAAACAGACCCCGCTTTGGGTGCGTGAATATCAGGGCAAACCCCATTTAAAAAATGATCCTGAATGGCATTTTTGGCAGCATACCAATCAAGGTGCAATTCAAGGGATTTCAACCGCAGTCGACTTGAATGTCTTTAATGGTGATCTCAAACAATGGAATGCTTTTTTAGTGCAGAATAAATTACAGCCTCAAGCAGTTCAAGATGCCAAGTCTGCTGTTCCAGCCGCAAAAAAATAAGCATCAACAGCCTCTAGGCATCTTATCCATCCACGCCTCAGACAGATATTGACGCATTGATTTTATTGGCAGTGAATAGCTCTGCGCATTCGGCTTAATTTGGGCTAAAATTCATTCATTAACATGCACCTTCACCCTTAATCCAAAGCTATATATCACCGATAGATGAGAAAAATTATTCATATCGATATGGACGCATTTTATGCCTCCGTCGAACTGCGTGATCGACCTGAGCTACAGCACTTACCTGTGGTGATTGCCTCACATCATCCACGTGCTGTGATTGCTGCAGCATCCTACCCTGCACGAGCATTTGGGTTACGTTCTGCGATGTCGATGACCCAAGCCAAAAAGTTATGTCCACAGGTGGTGGTGATCGAACCCAATTTTCAAAAGTATCATCAGGTTTCCGAGCAGATTCATGAAATTTTTCAGCAGTACACCGATCTGATTGAACCCTTGTCCTTAGATGAAGCCTATTTGGATGTCACAGAAAATTTTAAAGGTCTGCCCAGTGCCACAGAAGTGGCGACACAGATTCGTGCCGATATTTTTGCTCGCACTGGACTAACCGCTTCGGCAGGCGTAGCACCCAATAAATTTCTTGCCAAAATTGCGTCCGATTGGAATAAGCCGAATGGCATCTGTATTGTCAAACCGAGTCAGGTTCAGCATTTTATACAAGATTTAGCGCTGAAAAAAATCCCGGGAGTGGGCAAAGTCACACAGGAAAAACTTAAAGCCCTAAACTTAGAGACTTTAGGTGATTTACAACAGGTTGAAGAAACGGTGCTGATTCATCACTTTGGTAAATATGGCAAACAACTGTTTTTGTATGCACAAGGCATCGATGACCGTGCTGTACAAGCACAGCGCAAACGTCAGCAGATTTCCAAAGAAACCACCTTTGACCAAAACTTTAGCCTGAGTCAATGCCAGCCTTTTTGGGGCAATTTAATTGAACGGGTCTGGGGCACTTTAGAGAACAAACAACTGACAGCGCGTGGTGTCACGGTTAAATTAAAACTGAAAAATTTCCAAGTGTTACAACACAGTAAGAGCTTTAAACAGCCTTTACAGTCCCCTGCTGAAATTCAGCAAATTTTACAATTACTGCTCAGTGAAATGCAGATTTCTGAACATGATCAATTTCGTTTGATTGGTATTGGGGTCTATCAATTGGCAGAGAAAACTCAGGAATCGCAATTATCCCTGTGGTAACAATCACTCAACCCAGCTTATTTGAGATTATTTTTCAAACAAAAGAATAAATTCTGCTCAAAATGGGGTGGCAAATTGATTTTTTTAGCGTAATCTAATCGGCGCACAACATTATCCATGTTGCTGCAAGAGATGCTAAAACGATGATCTATTTTTAGCATTCAAGTCCTGTGATTGGCGTGATGATCCATCCGAATATGACAGGGCCCTCTGACCTCCTGCTATGTTTAATCCCCTCGTTTTACGCTTATCGCCTCCAATTTTCACGCTCTACCGTCTTGGTATTTTCGAGCTAATTTAGACACTTTTCTGTCTTTAAAATAGTGCATTGCCTCATCTTATCCGTATCACTGCACAAGCCATGATTTAAAACATCGGATTCCGCTGCGCTTAATGTACGCTCAGCGTTGATCACAGCTTTGCACTCGATTGATCATCACGTAGACTAGAGCCATCTTATCGAGCTAGAAGAAAACCAATGACTGTTCAACGTCTACACGTTCAAAAACGCTTCTCTGAAATTGCCATTTCCGGCAATCTGATTCATTTAGCGGGTCAACTTGCCTCAGACACCAGCCTCGATATTCAAGGTCAAACCCAACAAACTTTAGACTATATTGACCAATTTCTAAGGGATGCCGGTTCAGACAAAAGCCACATTTTATCGGTGATGATTTTTTTAAAAGACATTGAGCAAGATTATGCGGCAATGAATGAAGTTTGGGATGCATGGGTGTCTGATATTGAAGCACTGCCCCGCACCTGCGTGGAAGCAAAACTGTATGACCCGAATGTGTTAGTTGAAATGACGGTGGTTGCGGTCAAGGCCGATTCAAACCCAGCTTAAAGTAGCTTGGCTTTTTTTAAATAGTTTTTCTTTTATAAAATAGCTTGGCTTTGATCAAGCAGATCGATGTTTGAATCTGTCATAAAAAATGCATGTGATCACATGCATTTTTTATTTAAAATCAATATTCCGCATCGGTCTTAGCCATATATCCTCATCTTAGTGAATCGTTCTTCGGAATACAGATCGAACTTCCCCACATCACGCTCCGGCATACTGTTTAAGGACTGCATGTCGATATATTCTGTTAAAAAGTCATCGCGTAATTGCTGATATTCGGGCACACCCTCATAGCGAATGACCCGATAGCCTGCAGCTTCTAACAGTAAATCTTGTTGCTGAGCCAACTTTGAACGCTTGGCCGATAACAACTCACCCAAAGCGATCACCGCAATCACACGGCAGTCTTTATTTAACACCACAAAGTCGGCAAATAGTTTTTCATATTTACGGCGGGTACGTGGCAGTTTAGTGGTCAGCAATGCATCAAAAGACACATGCGCCAAGATATTGGCTTCAGGTAGAATTTCTTTTAACCGTGTAAATGTCAGTTGCTCATAGGTGTTAAACACAGCCCTTTGGCGCAGTGCACTGTCGCTGGGTTGTTTCTGTTTTAGTCCTTTATAAGCAACAAGCACCACGATGGCGAGCGTGATTACACTCGCAATAATCATCAGGTTCATTGTTGTAATCCTTGTTCCTATTTTTATAATTCATTGTTTTTACACTGTCAGTCTTGCAGCGTTTTATTGTTTGGGCTATTGAATTGAATCCGTTCAACCCATATTCATTCAAATTCAAATGATCCCAGCCTATTGGTGTTTTCTTGTGAAAGCGCGTTTCAATTTTCAAATAAAATCACCGTCCAAAACCATACAACTAAACGCATGTGAAAGGTCGCATCATTACTTGAAAACAACAGGATGACTTCATTTAAACACAATCAAATGCAGCTTGAGCATGATTTTTATGCTGTAAATGACAGTTTTCTTGAAGCCTCTGTCAAAAATGACAATGTTCAGCATAAACATCAACCCTTACTTATAGCTAATCGACTCAATCAAAACAAATTTTTCCCGATCAAAATCACTTGAATCGATCTATTTCCGACCAACATCTTTTTTACACAGCTCAGCTTGATATTGTAATAAAAGGTATCAGCGTATGAAAACATGGGATTTTAAATAAAAAAAGGATGCCGGAGCATCCTGTTTTCTTGACTCTAAACCTACACCACACAACATCGATCTCGCTCAAATAGGTTCAAGATCGATGCTATGTTTAAAGGTCAATTAAGCGCGTGATTTCGATTTAGGCTTTGCTTTGCCCTGATATGGTTTTTTCGCATCACCTGTTTCACGTGGTGGTAAACCGGTATGTTGCGTTAAGATTTGACCACGTTCAGGACGCTTTTTGGTATTTGAAGGACGTGATTGCGCCGCTTTGGTACGATTACCTTGTTCACCGGTACGTTTTTGCGAATCCCCATCAACCGTCGAGTTCTTCTTACGTGCAGACTGATACTGACCTTCACCGCCTTGTGGTTGATAGGTTGGAATCAAATGCTGTTTCGAGTTACCAATCAAATCTGAACGACCCATTTCTTTCAAGGCTTCACGTAGCAATGGCCAGTTGTTTGAATCATGGTAACGTAAGAACGCTTTATGCAAGCGACGGCGTTTCTCGCCTTTGACAATATCCACATTTTCAGTATAACGCGCCACTTTCGCCAACGGATTTTTACCGGTGTAATACATGGTGGTCGCAGTCGCCATCGGTGATGGATAGAAAGTTTGTACCTGATCGGCACGGAAACCATTCTTCTTCAACCACACGGCAAGATTCATCATGTCATAGTCAGTGGTGCCCGGATGCGCCGCAATAAAGTACGGAATCAGGTACTGCTCTTTACCCGCTTCTTTACTATAACGGTCAAACATCTGTTTGAAACGGTCATAGGTTCCGATACCCGGTTTCATCATCTTCGACAATGGACCTTTTTCGGTATGCTCAGGGGCAATTTTTAAATATCCGCCCACATGGTGCTGAACCAACTCTTTGACATATTCAGGGTTCAATACCGCCAAGTCATAACGCAGACCTGAACCAATCAGAATCTTTTTGATGCCCGGTAATGAACGTGCTTTACGGTATAACTGGGTCAAAGGTGCATGGTCAGTATGTAAGTTTTGACATACGCCAGGGAATACACATGACGGCTTACGACAGTTCTTTTCAATTTCAGGGTCTTTACACTGCAAACGGTACATGTTTGCCGTTGGACCACCCAAATCCGAAATAATGCCAGTAAAGCCCGGTGCTGTATCACGAATCTTTTCCACTTCACGTAAAATAGATTCTTCAGAACGGTTTTGAATGATACGACCTTCATGTTCCGTAATCGAACAAAAGGTACACCCGCCGAAACAACCACGCATGATGTTGACAGAGAACTTAATCATGTCAAATGCAGGGAAGCGCGCTTCACCATAAGATGGATGTGGCAGACGTGCATACGGCAAGTCAAACACATAGTCCATTTCTTCAGTGGTGAGTGGAATCGGTGGTGCATTCAACCACACATCACGCTCACCATGCTTTTGCACCATCGCGCGAGCATTCCCCGGATTGGTTTCCAAATGCAAAATACGGTTGGCATGTGCATACAGTACCGGATCATTGGCCACTTCTTCAAAGGCCGGTAAACGAATCACAGCCAACTCACGTGGCGGTAATTTATGTTTAATCGCTTTAGAGATCGGCTGTAATTGCACGATTTGCGTATCAGGATCTAAATCGTCCCCTTCACGCACAATCGGATTGGCAACAGGTTCTTTTTGGAAGCCCTGATACTGCGCTAAAGAGTTGCCTTTGTCTTTTTCAATTTCACAGCCATCGAGATCTTCAGTCATCACATAAGGATTGATAATCGGATCAACACGACCGATCGCATCGACATCATTCGATGCAATTTCGACAAACTTGGCTTTTGATGCACGATTGTGTTTATTGACAATAAACGCAGTACCGCGAACATCGGTAATCTCATGAATTTTTTCACCACGCGCCAAACGATGCATCACTTCCGTGATTGAACGCTCACCATTACCATACATCAGTAAGTCGGCTTTTGAGTCCATCAACACTGAACGGCGAACTTTGTCTGACCAATAGTCATAGTGCGCAATACGGCGTAAAGATGCTTCAATACCACCCAAAAGTACAGGCACATCAGGGTACGCTTCACGTACACGTTGGCAATACACGGTTGCTGCACGGTCAGGACGTTTATTCGGTACATTGTCCGGAGAATAGGCATCATCCGAACGGATTTTACGGTCAGCCGTATAACGGTTGATCATCGAATCCATATTACCGGCAGTGACACCCCACGCAATATTCGGTTTACCCAAAACACGGAAGGCATCCACATTGGTCCAATCTGGTTGTGCAATAATCCCGACACGGAAACCTTGTGCTTCCAAAGTACGCCCAATAATCCCTGAACAGAATGATGGATGGTCGATATACGCATCACCACAAACCAAAATAAAGTCACAGGAATCCCAACCGAGTAAATCCATTTCCTCGCGTGACATCGGCAAAAATGGCGCAGGTTCAAAGCATGACGCCCAATATTTGTCGTAATCAAACAACGCAGTCGGCGCGGTCTGAGCAGTATAAGCTGTAGACATGGTGTGTTTCTCGATTGGCAGATGGCGATCGGGAGAGATCTAAGATGAAAGCCGAGCATTTTAACATGAATTATGCGCATCTTGCTTGATTAAAAAACACACTAAAATAAAGTCTTAACATTGTCATTTATAGCGTATTGAAATCGATGCACCCTTTTTGATGTGTTGCTTTTGTGAATATCCTCAATATTCCGACCAATGGAATTGCTTTCATCGCAGTGAGAAGATCTTTTAAAATCATGCCGCTAGCCAGCAGAAATGTGATGAAATTGACTTAAATATTACCCCTCGCGTCATTTCGGATATTTCATCCTCAGCTCGTCCTGATTAGGCTGAAAACAAAACAACAATAAGGTGATCGAGATGCGCATATTTAAAGGTTTTTTGGTTTCATTGATGCTACTGCTGCAATCCTTTGCATGGGGCAATCCCCCAAAAGAAAAGTCTTATGCTGAGCAAGACGCATGGAAACAATTGCAAAAACAGTTTCCGCTTGAGTATCAATGGCTCACTTCCGCCGCCATTCCTGAAGAATACTTTTGGCAATGGCAAAATAACCAAGTGCATGTCGATTACTACCGTCGTCCCAATGCCCCTGCCAAAGTGATTTTATTGCATGGGGTGGGCACCAATGGTCGCCAAATGAGTTTGGTGCTGGGTCAACCTTTGGCACAAGCGGGTTATGAAACCATGGCACTCGACTTGCCCGGTTATGGAATGACCCAATATCCGGCTAAAAGTAAAATTCGCTATGACGACTGGGTTAAATTGGTCAGTGACTTTGTCGATGCTGAAGCACAAAAAGACAATCGTCCTATTTTTCTGTACGGGCTTTCCGCAGGGGGCATGCTGACCTTGCATGTCGCGATGCAAAACAAACATGTTAAAGGCATCATAGGGATGACCTTTTTAAATCAGCAAGATATAGACGTTAAAAAAGGCATCATGCGTTTTAGCCCACTGAGTCCGGTGTTATTGCCCGGTATGAAAATCACTGCAAAAACGCCTTTTGGCAGTGTGCCTGTACCCATGTCTTTGGTGTCGAAAATGTCAAAACTGACCAATGACCCAAAAGCTTTAAAAATCATGCTGAATGATAAAACTTCGGCCGGCAATACCATGCCCATCAAGTTCTTAGACAGTTATATGAATTACACTCCGCCTTATCATATTTCAGCATTTGTACAGTGCCCGGTTCTGTTGACCCAACCTGCCGAAGACCATTGGACACCGCTTGAGCTGAGTCAGGACGTCATGAAACGTCTCAGTGTGCCGCATCAAACCGTGCTTTTGCCTCAAGGTGGGCATTATCCTGTTGAGAAACAAGCCCTCGACCAACTGCGTGCCAGTAGCATTGCCTTTATTCAAAAAAATCTAAAATAGAATAATCCATCCGATAGATCAGCAATTGGATAGGTCATTGGAGCGCTGTTTACTGATCGGATGTTGAATCCAAGCGAGATTCACTAGGCATGCTGTTGAGCTTATATGCAATCGCAACTCCAACGCCTAAAATGAAACTAATACAGAGGGTTAAGCCTAACCAACCAAAGGCTTCCCAAATCAGCCCACTGCTACTACCGAGCACACTTGAACCGAGGTAGTAAAAAAATAAATACAGGGCTGAACCCACTGCACGATATTGCAAGGAATGTACCGAGACCCAACTGCTTGAGGTGGAATGCGCGGCAAAAAAGGAAAAGGTGAAAATCAGCAGTCCAATCAAGACAAAAGTCAGCGATGGAATCAACATGATCCATAGCCCCAAAATCATGCTACAGAGCATTGCCTGTAACACCTTACCTCGACCAAACTTCTGTGACCATGCGGCAGCGCGTGGTGAACTATAGATCCCAGACAGATAAGCAATCGAAATCAGTCCAATCCATGCCTGTGACAATTCAAAAGGCTGTTCCAACAGGTGATAACTCATATAGTTAAACACCGTGACAAAGCAGCCCATCAAAATAAAACCTTGTGCAAACAGTAGCCGTAATTTAGGGTCTTCAAAGTTCTTGATAAAGGATTGTTTAAAGCGATCAAAACGAATTGGATAGGCTTTAAAATGTTTGGAATTAGGCAGTTTAAAATAGAAAATCGTGGCAATACTCAGATTCAATAGCCCAATCATCAGCATGGCAGTTTGCCAAGACATACTGTCAATCAGCACCCCTGCAATCACACGCCCGCTCATCCCACCAATCGCTGTGCCTGAAATGTACAGTCCCATGGCAAAGCCCACATCTTTAGCAGCGACTTCTTCCCCGATATAGGTCATCGCCACCGATGCCACGCCACTCACCGCAAGCCCGATCAACATGCGGGTGATTAAGAACACTTCCCAAATCGCCAGTCGAGAGCTCAAAATCAGTAAACTTGCAGTCGAAAAAAGTGAAATCACCATCACCTGCTTGCGCCCATAACGGTCTGAAATCAATCCTGCAAACAGTAATCCAACCGCCAAAGCACTGGTCGGAAACGACAATGGAAAGCTACTATGCGTGGGTGTCACTGCAAAGAACTGCGCAAAAATCGGCATCATCGGTTGTACGCAATACAACGACGAAAACACCGCAAAGCCTGCCAGAAATAAGCACAGTAAAATCGCGTAGAATGGCTTGGTTCCATAGCTGATGTAGCGGTCAGACATACACAATTCGAGGATATTTTTGGGGGAAGATTTTGGATTATACGCCCATTTCTGTGCGGAGACTCGGCATCGAGATATTTTGAAATTCGGTCAATTTTAAGCTTTTAAGATCGTCAATTATGCGTAAATATGCTTGAAAATAAAAGACTCGGCTTCCGCTTTTCATGAGCCTGTTGAATTATTTTCACAAAGCATATTCAAAAACTTACACAGCGCACCCATGGTCATTGCTAAGTTATTTATTCATTTAAAAACAAATAAAAGGTGTACGACATGTCGAAAAAAGCCTTATTTATTACCTCGAACCAAGGCATAGAACAGGATGAACTGATTAAACCCTTTGAATTTTTGCAGTCTAAAGGGATTGAGGTGATTCATGCCGCCGAAAAAAATGAAGATGTACAAACGGTAAAGTCCGATAAAGAACCTGCCAGTAAACGCACCCCACATACCAGTTTGGCTCAAGTCGCATATCAGGATTACGACATTTTGGTCATTCCGGGTGGCACGGTAAATGCGGATACCCTACGCATCAATACCGACGCACAAAAAATCATTCAGTACTTCACTGACAACCATAAACCCATTGCGGCCATTTGCCATGCGCCTTGGGTGCTGATTAATGCAGAACGCATCAAAGATAAAAACTTAACTTCCTATCACAGCATTCGATTGGACTTGGAAAATGCCGGTGGAAAATGGGTGGATGAAGAAGTCCATCGTTGCAATACCAATGATTGGCCACTGATTACTTCACGTAATCCAGATGATATTCCGGCCTTTAATCAGGCCATTCTTAAAGAATTAGGCACTTAAGTCATTTTGTACGTATATGCTTACATGCATAGCTACTTTTAGCTGCTTTTCGGACTTCGATTTTTTTACTATTCTTTAATCATCAGGAGACAGGAAGTTTCCCAAACAGAAAACAACAATAAAACGTTTGAGCACCAGGAGCGTGAGATTAGACAGGAGTCAAATCTAACCAACCGATACGAAGAAAAGCCCATCAGGAAGATGGGCTTTTCTTTATTTAAAATTCGTATTTTCAACGCCAAGTTAAACTCAGCACTGAATCAACTTATAGTGATTTTAAGTAATCTACCACTGCACTATTACCTGCCATTTCAGCAAGTTGTAATGCCGTATACTCGCCTTCGTAAGCGACATTTGCACCTTTCGCTACAAGTAACTTTACAACCTCTAAATTGTCGTTTTCAGCAGCCGCTTGGAGTGCACTATAGCCTTCGTCATCGGTTTGATTGACGTCTATACCTTGCGCTAAAAGTTTTTCAACTTCTTCGACTTCACCAAGGGATGCCCAGTACACAAGTTCAGGAAGATGCAGTTCTTCATCATCTTCAGGGATTGGGGAGAATGAGTTGAGTTTCATATTTTTTGCCTTTGACCATACTAAAAAGTGAATTCAATATAATTAATATTCAAAATTTGAAATTACATTTTCAATAATTTTAGGAAATTTAATGGGCTTCGCAAGAATATTTTTTTTGCCATTTTGATCTAGTTCTATATACACGATAGAATCGTTTCTGATTAACCCTTTATTTAAATTATTCATGAGAGCCGACTTAGCCTGACCGATTGCACCTGCTGAAAATACAAAACTTATAGAAATAACATAAAATATTAGTAATGTTGATATTGAAGATTTATTGGCTTTAAGTAAAGGTATAATAAAAAATGAACTTACTATAAATATAATAAATAACCCGAATCCTGTTTAAGCCGATGACTCCATAATTTGAATTGTTGGCTTATTTTTATGGATCAGTTGATATGCACACAAGGACGCGTAAATCCCTCCTAGAAATCCATGAACACTACGTGCTTTGCTTGTCACTAAATTGTACTGACCTTTCAATAAACTGAATAAAGTCTCTATCTTATTGCGCTGTTTTAAGTGATATTTATCTGACTCAGAAAGTTGTATAGCCTGCATATTTTTTCGATGATAGGTAATTAAATCAATGCCTTGCTCTTTTAATCTAATCTTCAGTTCTTGACTAATATAGCCACGATCTCCATACAACTTTGCTTCCATCTCTTTAACGAGTCTCTCAACCATTTTTATGTCAGCAACATGTCCATTCGATAAAGCAGAACAAGCAATTTCCCCAAATTGGTTCATTGCAATGTGCAATTTACAGCCATAAAACCAGCCCATTGAACTTTTACCACGAGATGCAATTTTAGCTAAAGATTTATGGCGTTGAATACGTTGATTTTTACAAACTGGCAAAAGCGTTGAATCAATCCATAAATATTGTGTACCTTGGTCTTTCATCAGCACCACATGTAAAGCGTGTAGAGCCAATTGGTGCATATTGATCAGATGAATCATCCTTTGATAGCAAGGCAAATACTTAAATAAATGGTTTTTATCTTCTTTTAACCAAATGAAAAATGCTTTGAAATTATTGAAATGAGAACATTTATACCAGATCGCGATAAAACAGATTTCTGAAATGGTTAAATGAGCAGTTCTGATTCTTAAGGAACGATTACTTTGCTTAAGAAAATTCCAATAGGTTGCTTCAAATTTGAGAAAGAAATCATCAATTAAGCAGAATAATTCGGTACTATTAAACATCGGGACTAGAGTTGTGAGTTTTGTGTGGTAACTCAACTGATGGCTCTAGTCCTTCTATTTTTCAAGTCAATTTTTATCCGCGATTCAGGTTAAATAAGTAATTAACATAAATTTTAGATTCAGAGAAAACATATGTATCGAAAGTTGATGCAACCCAATAAATTATAGAAATTATAAAAGCTAGTCGAGCCGACCAAATTTCATTATTGAGTTCCGTATTTTCTAAACGTTTGTTAATCAGATCCCAATCGTCTTTATCAATGTCTTTACTAAAAAATTTACTAAAATGACTTATGATCATCAGTATAAAAACTAGAACGCCAACTTGGTAAAATCCACTTAAAATGTAGTGGCGTAAACTTAGGAAACTCACGGCATTCTCATGCAAAGCCTGAAAATATGAGCACTCATATACAAAACCACACCACCCAAAAATAATTAATAAAAAAATTAACCATGTGAGCAATTTCTTCGATAAATCCATAATCATTCTTCAATATATTAAAATTTCTAATAATTTTAAATATTTATCAGCATTTAAAGAAAATAAAAAGCCCCCTTATAGAGGCTCTTTAAAACAATCTAAATTTAAGCTTTAGCAATTGCTGGCTTTACAATACCAATCTGCTCAGGCTCATCTTCACGAGCAATTAACGCAACCGCAATTGCGGTAATCAATACAGGTAAACCCACCACCATAAAGTTAATATACGCAGGTAAACTCATGCCCAAAAGCGCACCTATCAAAATTGGCCCCACAATCGCACCCATACGACCAATCGCAGATGACCAACCGATCCCAGTCGAACGCACCGCCAATGGATAGTACTGCGCCACATAGCTATACAACAACATTTGCGAACCAATAGACGCAGCACCCGCCAAGAATACCAATACATACAATACAGCTTGCGGAGGGTTAAAGCCCATTAAACTCATCACGATTGCACCCATGATGCCTAAACACATCAAGACAGGTTTTAAATGGAAACGATCTGCAAGAACACCACCACCCACGATTCCAACAACCGCACCCATATTCATCGCAAGCATGAACATCAGGCTATTATTCATCGAGTAACCTGCTGCCATCATTAACTTTGGCAACCAACTGCTCAGTGCATACATGGTTAAAAGACAAGTGAAGAATGCAACCCAGAACAATAAGGTATTCGCCATACGACCACGTTTAAACAAGCTCACAACACTTGCAGACTCAGGCACTTCAACTTTATTCAGCTCAAATTCAGTCTGTTCAGAAATTTTAACTTCAGGCGCTAGACGACGCACAATTTCACGCGCTTCAGCATGTTTACTCTGCTGCACAATGAATGTTAAAGATTCAGGTAAAAACTTCCAGATCACAGGCAATAAAAACAGTGGAATGCCCGCAATAAAGAACATGATTTCCCAACCAAAATTTGGGGTAAATTGCGCACCCAAAAGTGCAGCCATTACACCACCCACCGCATAACCACTAAACATGGTGGTCACTAAGGTGCTGCGTTTGGTTGCAGGTGCATATTCCGAGGTCAACGCGACTAAGTTCGGCATCACACCGCCAATCCCTAAGCCTGCCAAGAAACGTAGAATGCCAAATTCAGTCGGATTTGAAGCAAATCCACCGGCAAAGGTCAGACCGCTGAACAACACAATACAGATCATAATGACTTTCTTACGACCAATCTTATCGGCCAAAGAACCGAAAATCATCGCCCCAAACATCATACCTGCCAAAGCGGTACTTGCCAGCATCCCAGCTTGAACTGCGGATAATCCCCACTCCTGCATCAATAGGGGTAATACCACACCATTAATTGCTAAATCATAACCGTCAAAAAGAATAATCAATAAACACCATGCCACCACCTTAAAATGGAAAGAGGTAAATTTCGCATGATCAATAATCTTATTTACATTCATTGTTTCCACATTCATCAATGCTTGTCTCCATTTAAGCATGTCTTAACAATCACACTATTTTTGTAGTTTGATGCGTATTTCAGCAGAGTAAATGAATGTTCTATAGCATCGCTATAAGACTAAAGATGGACAGAAAATTTACTTATAAGCAATTGTTTATTAATAATATTTAACATAAAAATTTAATGATATTTTTCAACTTTTGAATGGCATTAAATTCAATAATTCAGGAGGTATTAAATCATTAAATATCAGTTTTTAATGTTCAAATTATTGGATGGTGACTATTGCTCATAGAATGAAAAAATGATTTAAGTCTGTAAAACAATCAAAATTTAAATCATATAAAGAAATTAAGACTTAATAACGATTAATATAGGATTTAAATTAAATATAATATTTTGTAATGCTGGTTTAATTATCTTTATTCTATTCAAATATCGCTTATTTAATATTCATAGTGAAGAATAATTAATATATAACACTCAAGCGTAATTGTTTTTTATGGCCAAATTTATTCTTCCAAATAGCCCAATAGGACTAGATCAATGGTGTCTTCAGTCAATCATTAATTAAATACATTTAGATATTGTGAACATCAAATCGGCTTAATTTTATAAACAAAAACAGATGAATTTGTGGAAAATATTGAAAATTAAGTTTATTAAACCAATTCTACCGCTTAACTAACGGATCTGAATGAAAATAGCCTTGTTATTATAACGAGATTAACGCATACAAGATCGTTTTAATTAAATATTAGCTTTTGTTTAAGCTTAGACGTTGAGTTTAAGCTTGGTTTTTTCTTTCATCTTTATGTTGATTTAATTCACGCATAAAAAAACACCCTGATGCTTGATCAGGGTGTTTTCGAATTAATGAGCTGGCGATGACTTACTCTCACATGGGTAACCCCACACTACCATCAGCGCTAAGAGGTTTCACTTCTGAGTTCGGGAAGGGATCAGGTGGTTCACTCTTGCTATTGTCGCCAGCACAACTGTTTATGGACTTGTTCGGGTCTTATCTAACTGCTTTGCAGTGTTTGCCGTACTTTGTACCAAATGAGTTATTAACAGAAGTACTTGAATTGAATTAAGTTTGCTTAGTTTAACTAGCTTGATCACTAAATCAAGATGTTTTGCAGAATATCGAATCAACTGATGCTTTATACAACAACTGTTTGGGTGTTGTATAGTCAAGCCTCACGAGTAATTAGTATTGGTCAGCTTCACATATCACTATGCTTCCACATCCAACCTATCAACGTTGTAGTCTTCAACGGCTCTTTAGAGGACATATAGTCCTAGGGAAATCTAATCTTGAGGTAGGCTTCCCGCTTAGATGCTTTCAGCGGTTATCCCTTCCGAACATAGCTACCCGGCGATGCGACTGGCGTCACAACCGGTACACCAGAGGTTCGTCCACTCTGGTCCTCTCGTACTAGGAGCAGATCCTCTCAAATTTCCAACGCCCACGGTAGATAGGGACCGAACTGTCTCACGACGTTCTAAACCCAGCTCGCGTACCTCTTTAAATGGCGAACAGCCATACCCTTGGGACCTGCTTCAGCCCCAGGATGAGATGAGCCGACATCGAGGTGCCAAACACCGCCGTCGATATGAACTCTTGGGCGGTATCAGCCTGTTATCCCCAGAGTACCTTTTATCCGTTGAGCGATGGCCCTTCCATACAGAACCACCGGATCACTAAGACCTACTTTCGTACCTGCTCGACTTGTGGGTCTCGCAGTTAAGCGCGCTTTTGCCTTTATACTCTACGCGTGATTTCCGACCACGCTGAGCGCACCTTCGTACTCCTCCGTTACTCTTTAGGAGGAGACCGCCCCAGTCAAACTACCCACCAGACATGGTCCTCGCTCCAGATCATGGAGCAGAGTTAGAACCTCAATATTACCAGGGTGGTATTTCAAGATTGGCTCCACTAGAACTGGCGTCCTAGTTTCAAAGCCTCCCACCTATCCTACACAAGTAAGATCAAAGTTCAATGTCAAGCTGCAGTAAAGGTTCACGGGGTCTTTCCGTCTAGCCGCGGGTACACCGCATCTTCACGGCGAATTCGATTTCACTGAGTCTCTGCTGGGAGACAGCGCCCCCATCATTATGCCATTCGTGCAGGTCGGAACTTACCCGACAAGGAATTTCGCTACCTTAGGACCGTTATAGTTACGGCCGCCGTTTACTGGGGCTTCGATCAAGAGCTTCGCTTACGCTAACCCCATCAATTAACCTTCCAGCACCGGGCAGGCATCACACCCTATACGTCCACTTTCGTGTTTGCAGAGTGCTATGTTTTTAATAAACAGTTGCAGGGGCCTGGTTTCTGTGGCTGTCAATAGCTCAGGAAGCAAGTTCCATCACCGTCGACAGCGTACCTTCTCCCGAAGTTACGGTACCATTTTGCCTAGTTCCTTCAGCAGAGTTCTCTCAAGCGCTTTGGTCTACTCGACCTGACCACCTGTGTCGGTTTCGGGTACGATTCCTGTGTAACTGAAGCTTAGAGACTTTTCCTGGAAGTATGGTATCAGCCACTTCGCTGTACAAGTACAGCTTGCTATCAACTCTCAGCATAGAGCACCCCGGATTTGCCTAAGATGCATGCCTACTGTCTTTCACCTGGACAACCAACGCCAGGCTGACTTAACCTTCTCCGTCCTCTCATCGCATTACACAGAAGTATTGGAATATTAACCAATTTCCCATCGACTACGCCTTTCGGCCTCGCCTTAGGGGTCGACTCACCCAGCCCCGATTAACGTTGGACTGGAACCCTTGGTCTTTCAGCGAACGAGTTTTTCACTCGTTTTGTCGTTACTCACGTCAGCATTCGCACTTCTGATACCTCCAGCAGACTTCTCAATCCACCTTCATCGGCTTACAGAACGCTCCCCTACCACTTGCAATAAATTGCAAATCCGCAGCTTCGGCATGTAGTTTTAGCCCCGTTACATCTTCCGCGCAGGCCGACTCGACTAGTGAGCTATTACGCTTTCTTTAAAGGGTGGCTGCTTCTAAGCCAACCTCCTAGCTGTCTATGCCTTCCCACATCGTTTCCCACTTAACTACAATTTTGGGGCCTTAGCTGGCGGTCTGGATTGTTTTCCTCTTGACTACGGACGTTAGCACCCGCAGTCTGTCTCCCGGATAGTACTCATTGGTATTCGGAGTTTGCATCGGTTTGGTAAGTCGGGATGACCCCCTAGCCGAAACAGTGCTCTACCCCCAATGGTATTCGTCCGAGGCGCTACCTAAATAGCTTTCGGGGAGAACCAGCTATCACCAGGCTTGATTAGCCTTTCACCCCTATCCACAAGTCATCCCCTGGCTTTTCAACGACAGTGGGTTCGGTCCTCCAGTTAGTGTTACCCAACCTTCAACCTGCTCATGGATAGATCGCCTGGTTTCGGGTCTACACCCAGCAACTAAACGCCCTATTAAGACTCGATTTCTCTACGGCTCCCCTATGCGGTTAACCTTGCTACTGAATGTAAGTCGCTGACCCATTATACAAAAGGTACGCAGTCACCGAACAAGTCGGCTCCCACTGCTTGTATGCATGCGGTTTCAGGATCTATTTCACTCCCCTCACAGGGGTTCTTTTCGCCTTTCCCTCACGGTACTGGTTCACTATCGGTCAGTCAGGAGTATTTAGCCTTGGAGGATGGTCCCCCCATATTCAGACAAGGTTTCACGTGCCTCGCCCTACTCGACATCATCATATCAGCCCTTTCGTGTACAGGACTATCACCCACTATGGTTGCACTTCCCAGAGCATTCCACTAAAACTGATATGACTTAATGGGCTTTTCCCCGTTCGCTCGCCGCTACTAAGGGAATCTCAATTGATTTCTTTTCCTAAGGGTACTGAGATGTTTCACTTCCCCTCGTTCGCCTTGCAACACTATGTATTCATGTTGCAATACCTACCTTATGGTAAGTGGGTTTCCCCATTCAGAAATCTCCGGATCACAGGATATTTGCCGCCTCCCCGGAGCTTATCGCAGGCTATTACGTCTTTCATCGCCTCTGACTGCCAAGGCATCCACCACATGCACTTAATTACTTGACTATACAACCCCAAACAGTCGTTAACCCTTACAAGCGGGGTTAGCAACAGAACATGTCTTTCAACACGCTCATACAGTTGGCGTCTGTGCATTTAAGCACTGTACAGCTTCAATTAGATTCATATACCAAAACGCTTGATTCAGTTAATTTCGCTAGTTCTCATTTCAATCACTTCAACAATCAATCTTACGATTTCTTGTTTCCGCTTTTGGAATAAGTTAAACAATTAATTTCAACTCAAATATATTCTGTTAATGATTGTCTACGTCCTCATCGGAGCGTAGCAACTGTGATAAATCACAGAAGTTAACAAGACGCGCATTATACGCAGTTTCTTACTAATTTCTATAATCTAACCAACTGATCGCTTACTCAGTGCTCGAAGTATAACTTCTCGCTTAAATTTTAAGGAAAAGCAGTGCTTTTCTGATCTTAAAATTTGGTGGAGACTAGGAGAGTCGAACTCCTGACCTCCTGCGTGCAAAGCAGGCGCTCTACCAACTAAGCTAAGTCCCCAGCTTATCATATAGATTCGATATATCTTCTGTTCTGTTCGCTTCAGTATTTTCATACTGCGTTAGTCAGATAGTGGTGGGTCTGACAAGACTTGAACTTGTGACCCCACGCTTATCAAGCGTGTGCTCTAACCAACTGAGCTACAGACCCTCAGATACATCTTCATGAAGAACAACTTGTTGTGGATTCTTACCGATCGTCAATCTTTCGTTAAGGAGGTGATCCAGCCGCAGGTTCCCCTACGGCTACCTTGTTACGACTTCACCCCAGTCATCGGCCACACCGTGGTAAGCGTCCTCCTTGCGGTTAGACTACCTACTTCTGGTGCAACAAACTCCCATGGTGTGACGGGCGGTGTGTACAAGGCCCGGGAACGTATTCACCGCGGCATTCTGATCCGCGATTACTAGCGATTCCGACTTCATGGAGTCGAGTTGCAGACTCCAATCCGGACTACGATCGGCTTTTTGAGATTAGCATCCTATCGCTAGGTAGCAACCCTTTGTACCGACCATTGTAGCACGTGTGTAGCCCTGGTCGTAAGGGCCATGATGACTTGACGTCGTCCCCGCCTTCCTCCAGTTTGTCACTGGCAGTATCCTTAAAGTTCCCGGCTTAACCCGCTGGCAAATAAGGAAAAGGGTTGCGCTCGTTGCGGGACTTAACCCAACATCTCACGACACGAGCTGACGACAGCCATGCAGCACCTGTATCAGAGTTCCCGAAGGCACCAATCCATCTCTGGAAAGTTCTCTGTATGTCAAGACCAGGTAAGGTTCTTCGCGTTGCATCGAATTAAACCACATGCTCCACCGCTTGTGCGGGCCCCCGTCAATTCATTTGAGTTTTAGTCTTGCGACCGTACTCCCCAGGCGGTCTACTTATCGCGTTAGCTGCGCCACTAAAGCCTCAAAGGCCCCAACGGCTAGTAGACATCGTTTACGGCATGGACTACCAGGGTATCTAATCCTGTTTGCTCCCCATGCTTTCGTACCTCAGTGTCAGTATTAGGCCAGATGGCTGCCTTCGCCATCGGTATTCCTCCAGATCTCTACGCATTTCACCGCTACACCTGGAATTCTACCATCCTCTCCCATACTCTAGCCAACCAGTATCGAATGCAATTCCCAAGTTAAGCTCGGGGATTTCACATTTGACTTAATTGGCCACCTACGCACGCTTTACGCCCAGTAAATCCGATTAACGCTCGCACCCTCTGTATTACCGCGGCTGCTGGCACAGAGTTAGCCGGTGCTTATTCTGCGAGTAACGTCCACTATCTCTGGTATTAACCAAAGTAGCCTCCTCCTCGCTTAAAGTGCTTTACAACCAAAAGGCCTTCTTCACACACGCGGCATGGCTGGATCAGGGTTGCCCCCATTGTCCAATATTCCCCACTGCTGCCTCCCGTAGGAGTCTGGGCCGTGTCTCAGTCCCAGTGTGGCGGATCATCCTCTCAGACCCGCTACAGATCGTCGCCTTGGTAGGCCTTTACCCCACCAACTAGCTAATCCGACTTAGGCTCATCCATTAACACAAGGTCCGAAGATCCCCTGCTTTCCCCCGTAGGGCGTATGCGGTATTAGCAGTCGTTTCCAACTGTTGTCCCCCATTAATGGGCAGATTCCTAAGCATTACTCACCCGTCCGCCGCTGAATCCAGTAGCAAGCTACTTTCATCCGCTCGACTTGCATGTGTTAAGCCTGCCGCCAGCGTTCAATCTGAGCCATGATCAAACTCTTCAGTTTAATATTGCTTAGCGCCTTAAAGGGCGCCAATCTTGGCTCATCAATTTTCTGACAAATATTTCTCAAATAAACTTCGAGTAATTTCTACCATCAATCAATGAAAATAATTTCGATCAATCAACCAGTAAAAATCCACACAAGTTGTTCTTCATAATCTCTTAATGATCTTCTCAATGCTTCGTCAGCATCAAGCTAGGTCGGCTATATTACTCTAAATCTCTAAAGAGTCAACCAGTAATTCAAATTATTTTCAAACTTTCTTTCTAAAACCCAACTCAACCAATCTTAGTTAAGTCACTGTTTTATCAGAAGTTTTAATCTTCATCACCGCCGATGGATGTGCATTCTACAGGATTTCAGAGGGGTTGCAAGCCTTTTTAAAAAATTATTATTCTGCATGCCTACTTAACAATCAACACAAATATTAAGTATTTGAAAAATAATGAATATTTATTTTAAAAATATTTGATTATTCATTTTCTTTTTCTAAGTAAGCCAAAATCATGGCACTCAATTCTTTCTTAAGTTGTTGTTCTGAAATAAGAAAATCATTATTACTCACATAGCGCATCATGGTGAATAAGGTACTGTTGATAATGACAAATGATTTATGTTTCAGCGTTTCGAAATTCCAATGCGGATAAAAGCGGTTAAATACATACAATCCAAGCTCGACAAAATGCTTCTGTAAAATTTGCGCGGCTTCAGAATGGTTATAACCATGCCAGTGTTTGAGTACTTCTATATAGAAACCATTATCTTCTCGCATCACATCAAAACCGAATTGGAGACTCAGTGTTACCAACTCTTTTAAACTGAGCTGTTCTTGGGTCATCGCCATTTGTTTTAAGGTCAATCCCAATTGATCGCTTTTACGGCGCAGTAATTCCAAGATAATTTGATCTTTATTTTCAAAGTACTGATAAATCGAACCGACACTGACCCCTGACTTTTCCGATATTTTCGGTGTGGTCACCTGCATTAAGCCCATTTCAGCCACACAAAGTTGGGTCGCTTCTAATATGGTATCGACAATCAGTTTCGCGCGTTGTTGTTGGGGTTGTTTTCTCATTGGCATTAATCTCATAGCCATTGGTTTTGGCTGTTTATTTTTATCGTTTCAACCCTTGGTCACTCATTACAAAAATGCGAATTGAATGCGAATAAATATTCATATTAGTCTTTGGTTAAACCATAATCAGGCGAGCATTAACATGTCAAATATAAAAACTCCAAAACGTATGGCCTCGTTTGAAAAGATGAGCCAAAGTGATCTGTTATCCAAACTACTGAATCGTTTTACTGATCAAAACCTCATTCCCACTTACGCTGAATATCTAGCGTTAAATGACAGTATGTATCAAGGCGATGAACCGATGGATAAAGTAATGACTTGGGTGATGACCAACCCGCGTCAAAACCGTAAATATTTTGAAACAGCGCTGTATCAAGGTTTAGATCATTTACCGCATGAGATTCCTGAACTGACTGCATTTTTTAAACTGGTGGAATCTCCGCCTGAATGGCTTGATCCACAAAAGATGAAGACCGCCATTCAATTTACCCATCGTTTGGGCGCTAACAGCACTTTTGTACTACGAGATGTCGCATTGATGACCGGTTATCAATTTCCGGGCTTTAACCAACCGCTAATTTTGACAGGCGCCCTCAGCAAATATGCAGGTAAACGCTTGGCTGAAACCCATAAATGGTGGCTGGATGTGAATCAAGAAAATAGCTTTGACCGTTTTAATGCGGGGTTCACTTCCACCATTTTCGTGCGCTTTATTCATTCATTAGTACGTTACCAACTGAATAAATCTAAAGAGTGGGATACAGACACTTGGGGCATCCCAATTAATCAATTTGACCAAGCACTGACCAATGTGGCCTTTAGCGGTGTACTGTTATTAGGCATACGTGGCTTGGGCATTTTCCCCAATAAAGCCGAAGTCGATGCGATCATGCATTTTTGGAAATATGCTGGTTGGCTCATGGGCGTGAGTGAGCAATGGCTGATTGATAAAGAACCAGAAGCATGGAAGCTATTACAATGGATGAACTATGCCCACCCTCAAGTAGATGACAGTAGTCGTGCTTTAGCCGTGAGCTTGTCGAAAGAACCATTTGAACGCGAATACAAACATTTTAATCGCTTCTTACAAAAGAAAGCCTACCAGAACCATTTGGATATTACCCAGTTGTTCTTAGGGCGTAAAAAAATGAAAAATCTCGGTTTAAAGACTCGCCCTGTGGCGTGGTATCCGTTTTATCTGATGGCCAAAAATACCGTGATTTATAATAGTGCAAAGCATATTGATCGTTTAAATCAGTATTTACAGAAAAAAGGACGTGCCGAACAAGAATATGCGCTAGAGCTGTATAAGAATGCAGGCAAACAATTGGCGAGTATGCATCAGTAAGTCTTGAAAAATGCGTATTTTAAAAACAATACAGCCCAATCAAATTGGGCTGTATGTTGGATCAGATTCAAGCTTGATCTCTACATCAAGCAACTGTTCAGCATTAACGCTTCACAGGCACTTTTTGCTTTTCACGCTGACGGGTAATTTTCTCTACCTTATCACGCGCACGTTGACGTTTTAAAGGCGATAAATAGTCCACAAATAACTTACCATCTAAGTGGTCCATTTCATGTTGAATACACACCGCCAATAAGCCATCTGCTTCCATTTCAAAGGCTTTACCATCTAGACCAAGTGCGTTGATTTTCACACGTGACGGACGTTCAACTTTATCGTATATTTGAGGAACAGATAAACAGCCCTCTTCATACGGTTGAGTTTCTTCCGTTAATGGAGTGACTTTGGGGTTAATAAAAACCATCGGTTGATTTTTATCTTCAGACAAGTCCATGACAATCAGCTGAATATGATGATCGACCTGCGTTGCTGCTAGACCAATACCTGGCGCTTCATACATGGTTTCAAACATGTCTGCTGCAAGCTGACGAATTTCGTCATTTACTTCAGCGACAGGTTTTGCAATGGTACGCAAACGGGGATCAGGAAAACTTAAAATAGGTAATAAGGCCATGCTGCTCCTCACTGGCTATGCCATTGATCTTAAAAACTAAATGAAGTGGGTGCTTCATTAAATAATACGTGTAATATAGGTATTATAGCGCAAATAGATACATAATTTTAGGAATTATGATAATGAAAAAGCTTTTCACTGGCACACCTCCTTTACGTGCCTCGGGGTTTAAAAAACACTGTGTTGCGCTGGCAATTTGCATGAGCGCTGGACTGTTCACTACTCAAATAATACATGCCAGTCCAAACAACACACCTCCTGCTTTAAAAGCCAGTGCACCGAATGTGTATATCGTGAAAAAAGGCGATACGCTTTGGGATATTTCAGGCAAATTTTTAAGATCCCCTTGGCGTTGGAAAGAGATTTGGGCGAGCAATCGTCATGTGAAAAACCCACACTGGATTTATCCAGGTGACCGCTTGTTATTGTGTACTTTGGACGGTCGCCCGCTGATTGGTAAAGATGAAGGCGATGGCTGTGAAGGTGTGATTCGTCGTCATCGTGGTGGGACATCATTGCAACCGCAAGTACGTGTCGAGTCACTCAACAACACCATTCCGATCATTCCACTGTCACAAATTGAACAATGGCTGGATCATGGTCTGATTTTGTCACCCGAGTCGATTCAAAGTACGCCCTATATTTTAGGTTCAGCGGATAATCGTGTGATTACTGGCAAAGGTCAAACGGTATACGTGCGTGGGAATGGCATCGAGGTTGGACAGAATTACGGCGTGTTCCGCGAGTCTGAACCGTATACCATCATCGACCATACCGGCAAACGCCCAGTGAAAGTGGTAAAAGCAGTCGAATTGGTGGAAGTGGCAGCCGGCACTGCGGTTGCGAGCGAAAATGATGTCACCACCTTAGAACTCACAGATAGCTTTAATGCTGAAGTGCGCAGTGGTGATCATGTCTTGCCACGTTATAACCCAGAATTGCCAAGTCTGTTTTTCCCGACCGCAACCAACGATATTGTTGAAGGTGGTCAAATTGTCCGTGTCATGGGCTCAATTGGTACAGCTGCACAGCGTAGCGTGGTGACGCTCGATCGCGGTGCAGTGCACGGTGCAAAAACTGGGCATGTGTTAAGTATTTTCCAACAAGGCGAAGTGGTGCGTGACCCGAAAACCAAAGAAGCGATTAAGTTGCCCAATCAACGTGTTGGTAATTTGATGATCTTCAAAACTTTCGATCAATACAGCTATGCCTATGTACTGGATAGTTCATTGCCGATTAAAGTCGGTGCATCAGTACAAGCCCCTGCCATCGCAGAAAATTAATCAAGCTAAAGCTTGGGTTTAACTATGGACAAACACTATGTTGAATGAGATCTCTGAAGTTCATTTGAATCACATCAAACTTTGGTATCTCGTTCAACATTCGTTGTCTTCTTTTCAAAAAATGATTCAATATTTTGGTTCTGCGCAGCAGGCAATTCAACCGAAAAATATTGCCAATTGGCCCAGCTTAAAACTGCATAAAAATCATTTGGAACGTGCCAAAGAATTCTACACAGATGCTGGTCAATTTAAATTTCAACAATGCCTCGATAAAATTCAAAGCCATAGCGATTTTATTTTAATTGATACTGATCTGTATTATCCCAAACAATTGCTTCCTTACGCCGATCGTCCTCCGATTCTGTTTGGTAAAGGGGCGTTGCAAAATTTAAGTCAACCCCAAATTGCCATTGTCGGCAGTCGCAAACCCAGTCCACATGGCAAACAAGTCGCCTACGACTTTGCTTATTATCTGAGTGAAAAAGGCTTTTTCATTAGCAGTGGTTTGGCACAAGGCATCGATGAAGCTGCGCATTTGGGGGCGCTGAAGAACCATCGCACCATCGCGGTGATCGGCACAGGGCTGGATCAAGTTTACCCGAGCCAAAATCAGCAGTTACAAGCGCAAATCTTGCAAAAATCAGGCACCATTATTTCCGAATTTTTACCTGAGACCAAACCTCTACAACACAATTTTCCACGGCGAAACCGTATTGTGAGTGGTCTAAGCTTAGGTGTTTTGGTGGCTGAAGCCAAGTTAGACAGTGGCTCACTGATTACCGCCCAAGCCGCTGCCAATCAAGGTAAAACCACCTTTGCCATTCCGGGGCATATTTACAGCGAATACCATCAAGGTTGCCATCAATTGATTCGTGAAGGCGCAATATTGGTGGATCACCCTGAACAGATTATTGAAGATTTAGCGTTACCGACCCAATGGCAACACAATCAAAACCTTGAAACGCAATTACAGCCGAATACTTCTGTTTCTACACATACACATACCGCTCAAGCCACGGCCAATGTCGTGCAAGCAAGCTTGCTGACGCAAAGTCTAGATTTTCAACCGGAGCTGCCTGAGCATTTGTTTAAGTTGTATCAACAACTCGATTGGATTGGACAAGATTTAGATGTGCTTGCCTCAACCCTCGATCAAGACGCGGCAGAACTGACCAGTGCCTTAATGGAATTGGAACTCATGGGCTTAGCAATTCAACAGAATGGGCTTTATCTGCGTTGCCGACCAAGCCATTAAGGTTCACAATAGAATTTTTAGTCTTCCAAGGTGAATCCGCATGATTACAACCTCAGTTGCCGAGGCTGCTCAATGTCTAGCTCAAGGTCAGGTGCTTGCATATCCAACAGAAGCAGTATGGGGCTTAGGTTGCGACCCATTCAATGAGTCTGCATTTTTAGAAATTTTACGCTTGAAACAACGCCCGATTGAAAAAGGCGTGATTTTATTGGCCGGGCAAGTGTCTCAAGTTGAGCATTTACTAAAAAATCTTGATCCTGAGATTCGTGAACAAGTGATTGCCACTTGGAGCAATCAAGGTGTGAGCGAACGTGCCACCACATGGTTACTTCCTGCCGATGAATCCATTCCACATTGGATCAAAGGCAATCACCCCAAAGTGGCGGTTCGCGTGACCAACCATCCGCTATGTATTGCACTGTGTAATGCCTTTAATGGTTTTATTGTGTCGACCAGTGCCAATCCTGCCGGATTACCATCGGCGCGTTCAATTCAAGAAGTCAGTCAATATTTTGGTTCAGAATTGAATTATTTAAATGGTGATTTAGGCTTAAGCCAAGATGCCAGTAAAATTATTGATGCCGTTAGCGGTGAAGTAATTCGTGCATAAATTGCTGCGATCAACACCCATCCGTTAAGGCTTTCATTTCAGTCAAATGCTGAAAGTGGTAGCCATACACACAAGATTAAGCGTTTTTAACGCTTAATCTTTAAATAAAAGACAAAAAAAAGCTCAGCCATATATAGGTTGGCTGAGCATTGAAAAGGATGTGTATAAAGCACATCCAGAGGGTTCTTAAAACTGGAAGCTGTATAAAACCGTATGTCTCAACGTCTTTATTTGCTATGCTGATATTATGCAATAAAAAAAGTGATTACACAAACATACAAAAATGCTAACCGCATCACACAATGACTCATATAAAAAACATCTGAATAAAGCGGTTATAATTAAGTGTTTATTTTCGCGTATTAAAAATAAAAATGGCTTTTTTGATCAATTGCTTATCAAGACGTACACAGCCTCAAAATATTTAAAAAAAATTTGAATTATTTTTTAATCGTTCAAATATTCAACAAAATCTGTTTCTATTCGGTCTTTATAACCCTGTCTAAGGCTTTATCCTCAGAATTAACTTAATCAATAACCCTTTCAGCCTGATTTGCCTTGGCTTTAGGCAGCAATTTCTTCTGCGCTAAGGCAATGCCCAATAAGATAATCACCCCGCCAATGCTGTGATAGACCGTCCATGCTTCATTCAACCACACAAAAGCGATCATTGCAGTCGTGATCGGCATGATATTCATAAAAATACTGGTGCGATTTGGTCCTAAATACTGCACCGCCATCATCCACACCAAAGGTGCAATCAGTGAGGGGAAAATCCCGGCATATAAGACACTGGAGAAATTATCTGCATCGATTGGGTCTAGCCCTAAAGCAATCACAAAAGGCAAATGAAACATGATGGCAAAAGCAATTTGTACATATAAGCTGAGTAAAAGCGGAATTTTTAACTGCCACTTTTTAAAGAACACCCCATAGAAGGCATAGCAAAACACCGCAATGACCATCAGCACATCGCCCCAATGCCCGGCCAGATTCATCAAGCTTGCCCAACTGCCCTGACTGATTAAATACAGCAGGCCAATAAAGGATAGAATGCTACCGATCACCGCAAAACGATTGGGGATCTCGTGCAAAATCAGCATCGAGATAAAGATGGTAAATACTGGAATAAAGGCATTGATGATGCCCATGTTGGTGGCACTGGTATAATGTGCAGCGGTATAAGCTAAGCCTTGATACAGCACCATGCCACAGGCACTGAGTACCGCCAATTGATGCCAATGTGCTTTGATCAGCGCGCGTTGTTTCCAGACTTTGGGCAACATAAGCGGCGTTAAAATAACAAACGCCAAAAACCAACGATAAAAACTGATACTGACTGGCGAAATGTAGTCTGCTACATAGCGTGTAATCGCAATATTTAAAGACCAAATTAATACCGCAATTAAAGGCAAAGTGAATGCCCACCACACCTGTTTTGTTTCTACATTCATTTATTCTATTGTCCTTTACAACCCTGCTGGATAGAGCCCAATGATTCAGTCATTCCTTTGATTTTTTTGATACTCATTCGCTGAGTCCAGTATAAGCTTCTCTGATGATATTGCTTCAAAAAGCATAAAAATTTAAGTACCTACGCTTAGACTCTAATCGATGTAAAGCATGGATCAAAGCACTTGCACATTAAAACACTTTTCTAATATTCACCTAAGTTTATCTACAAAATGACAATAGAAGTCAAATGGGGGCTATGCCAACCTTGTGACTTAGCGCGCTTTTTACTTTCGTTTCTTTAGACTGTACTGTTTATACTATTGAAAAGTATCTGTGAAATTGCGTCTTGAGAACATAGCAACGCTCTATTTTACTATGCGTTATTTTTTGAGCTTATAAAGCGGCTTATCACCAGCCTTAGAGTGTTGATGCTCTAAGCCTCTGAGTTTTGGTTTTCCCAACACTCAACTGACATAATAAAAGGACAACACATGAAAAAATTATTACTTGCATCTTTATGTATGACGGCTTTTACACTAACGGCGTGTGACAAAAAACCGAATGAAGCAACACCAACCACCACTGAAAATACCACTGTAACCACCAATGCTCCTGCAACGACTGCAACCAGCGCAGCGCCAGCGGGTGTGCTGAGCAACAATGTGGTTGCCGACATTCGTAGTGACTTAGATCAACTCCAAACCTTGTCGAATACCAAAGCTCAAGAAGCATTAAAATTCCAGAATGAAGTGACCCAAGCTGCGCAAAAAGGCGATAAAGCGGCTTTAGATCAAGTGGTTGATCAAATGGACAAATATGTCGATGCGTTTAACGATGAGCTTGAAGCACTGAATCTGAAAAGTGCTGAAGGCGACGCATTACGTGACAAAATGAAAGATTCAAATGAATTGGGCTTAGAGTTGGCTGAAGAAGGCGTTAAAACACCGCCGAATACCGATAAAATCAATGCGCTTCAAAAGAAAGCCACTGATTTACAACAGTCCTTGTTACAAGACATGCAATCACTTCAAAGCAAAGTCAACGGTAAATAATCTATTCGATTGAGTTGAGTACTCGACATTTAGATTCAAAAAAAAACAGGCAGATTGCCTGTTTTTTTTATGTGCTTAATCTACTTATGTATAGCAAATTAGCTTTAAAAAATAATTCATCGTTTATCTGACGAACCTTATGAAAAAACTTTACTTGTAGTTCAGTTCAATACCCGATAAAACAATCACACATCAAATACTTTTATAAGGGAATGGAATGGCTTCTGTATTTAATATTCCAGTGAAGACGATTCAAGGCGAATCAATTGATCTCAATCAGTATGCGGGTAAAGTCCTTTTGATTGTCAATGTCGCATCCAAATGTGGACTTACCCCGCAGTACGAAGGTTTGGAAAAACTCTATCAAGACAAAAAAGCACAAGGTTTAGAAATTTTAGGCTTCCCTGCCAACAACTTTTTGGCGCAAGAACCGGGTTCAGATGATGAAATTCAACAGTTCTGCTCTTTGACTTATGACGTTAAGTTTCCGCTGTTCTCTAAAATTTCAGTGGCAGGCGAAGACAAACATCCACTGTATCAAACCTTGATTCAAGCGATACCAGAACGTACCGGTGAAGGCCCTTGGTGGAAAGACTTGGTCGATTATGGTTTGACGCCAAATCCGAAACCTGAGGTGTTATGGAACTTTGAAAAATTCTTGATCAACAAGCAAGGTGAAGTCGTGGGTCGTTTTGCACCAGATATCACTGCAGATGATCCACGCTTATTGGACGCAATTGAAGCGGAATTGATCAAATAAATTTAACATTCAAATTAAAATCTGCATTCCATAAGTATCTGCTCAAAGAGTAGATACTTATATTTTATTAAAAATCATTATTTTCAGAAAACTAAAGTTCTTTCAAAAATCAAAAAATGGAAATACAACCACAATCTAAATGATCAATTAAATTTCCTTCTCCCTCTGGGATGAGAAGCACTGCTTCGCAAGAGGATGAGGGTACTTTAAACTAAAAATAACCTCTCCCTAGCCCTCTCCTAAAAGGAGAGGGAATATTCATTATTAAATTTTTATAGGATAAAAATGAATTTATGAAAGAAGTTTAATGACGATTTAATATTCCTCCACAATTCACACATTATTTTTATATTTCTACAACACTTCATCCACTCTTTTTCAATGACTTAGGACTATTCTGACTTTATCCAAACAGGGTATCGAAGATAAGGTGAAGTCATGAACACATTTTTAAAAGCAATGGTACTGTCTATTTCGACTGCTATCGTGGCTGCACCGGTGATGGCTGCACCACAAGATCACGGTTCTCAACCACATTTCAATCAAAAAACTGCACATACTCAACATAACCTAAAACAGCATGAACAAACTCGTCAAACACATAAAAATGTGAATCCGCATCAAGCTACTCACGCTAAAGTGAATACACAGCATTGGAAAGTGGGCCAAAATATTCCCAAGCAATATCACGGTTCAAGCTATAAAGTAGATTCGTCTAAATATAAAAAATTAAGTCAGGCAGGTCGTAACCAGCAATGGATTAAAGTGAATGGCGATTATGTACTGATGAACACCAACAATCATAAGGTCCTAAAAGTGATTCGTGGCTAATGCCCTTGACTGCAAAAAATGAGCACGATGTTGCTCATTTTTTGTGTTTCAAGCCTGATTTAAGCGAACAACAGGCAAAAAATTGTTATACGTTTGCAATAATCGACATTTTCTCCACATTTGTTCTTTATATTGAACGCATTGTTGTCATAAAGCATTTAGAACGCGATGAAAAAACTTCTACAAGGGATGTTGATTCCTTTCACTCTGTTTTCATTCATCATAGTTGTGATGGGTTGTGATCCGAGTCTGAGCAATAAAGTTGAAGATGAATCAAGTCAGCAAGACCGTACTCAAACAGAGCGTGATGCTCAAGATGCGGATGGTTTAGATTCTGAGTTTCAAGTTGATCAAGAGAGCCAAGTTGATGACACTGATGCGAAGCACGATTCTTCTTTAGCACAACAGCGCAATACATCCGAGCTGAAAAGTGGCAATGTATTCTATATCGCGCGTGATGTAGCCAGTATGCAGATGAATGCCGGTGATTATGTCTCTGAAATACAACAGTCCCAAGAAAATCTGCAACATGCCGTTGATAGCAAGGATCAACAGCAATTGCAAACGACAGCAACCGCTTTGCAGAAACAACTTCAAGGGTTTAACCAAGCTTTGATCAATTTAGACCTTAAAAGTGAAGAAATACATCACATCCGTGAAAATGTAGTGGCTGCCAATACGCAAGTGTTGAAATCTCCACTGATGAATGGCGATCTAGATTTTTCTAAAGTGGATTTTAACAAGTTACAACAGCAGATGAGCTCTGTGCAAAATGAGATGTTAAAACTGGCAGCAATGGTGATTCCGAAAAGCAACTCTGATTCTTCTCAAGAGAATGAATCGAACTAACACGTCACACCTGCATCGAATCCAATAAACAGCGACTCCAAGTCGCTGTTTTTATCTAGGCTTTAAGCCTTACAGTATTTGTCCTGTCCCAATGCCCTTTTAACGTCTTGCTTAAAGCGAGTTTTGGCAAATGGATAACCCTCTGGCAAATACAGCGTCATTCTGGTTTTGTTATTTCTTAGTTTTTCAAGCGTAGTCTTATAAACATACACCTTCCCTTCTGAACGCCCAAACAAGGTACCCATTTTGAGTTGGGTATTCAGCTCATTGTCGGTAAATACCAATTCATCTTCTCGAGTAAATGCAACACAAATGCGATACGCCGTTTTTAAATTTTCAAATGCCGTTTCATAAGGAATGTCGAGTTCAGTTGAGAGTCCATTACCAATGGCATTGGCGACCAAAGCCGCTTCTGTCGGCTGCGTTGGACCTACCACATACTGTTGCTGACAGGCTGATGTAAAAATTGATATAACAAAAACCAGTAAAAATGAAAAATAGCCTTTTAAATTCGACACATGCAAACCTTTATTGTTGTTCAATTGATGATATTAGAATGCTTATTCTGTATTGCGCTGCATCCATTGTGAGGCAGTATAGCGCATGTTTTAATGGGCTTATATTTCAATTGGTGAATGAGTAAAAAAGCATGCAACTGATTATTTTTACAGGTGTTCAAGCCTCAGGTAAATCGAGCTTTTATTTGCTGAATCTGTACCACAGTCATTTGCGCATTAATTTAGATATGTTGAAAACGCGTCATCGAGAAAATATGATTTTTGAGGCAGGGCTTAGCTCTAAAACTAAAATGGTAATTGATAATACCAACCCGACACGTGCAGATCGTGAGCGTTATATACAGCGTGCCATCGACGCGGGATTTGAAGTGATTTCTTATTATTTTGAGACTGAATTGAATAGTACTTTAAGCCGCAATGCTCAGCGAGCGGGTAAAGCCAATATTCCAGAGGTGGGTGTTCGAGCGACTTTTAAAAAATTACAAGTCCCCAGTTTCGATGAAGGGCTTAGTCAAATATTTCGGATTCGTATCATTGGAAATGGGGAGTTTTCAGTGCTCCCCGTCTTACGGAATTAACCCAGACTAGATTTAGCCAATACAAGCTTTAACTCATGGTTTGTGCTTGTACTTCTTTGGCTTTTTTCAAAGCACGTTGCATGGCATAACGCTCATAGGGTTTAGCCAAGCGACTTTCTATCGCTGAAAAGTCACCACGATGTGCGGTATCAAGTAATTCATTGGCCAATGAACGAATACTTGCTCTGCCACGATGTTCATAGCTTTGCACTTCTTCTTGATTCAAGACCAAGTCCCAGCACGATGTTCCTGCGCTAAATTTAACTTCAAGGCTTAAATAGTAGTGGTCACAATCTTGATAAAGTTCCCAGACATGGGCTTCTTGATCGATGAGGTTCATTTCAAATCTTAAAACATATTTCAGTTTGGCTAACATACACCTCTTTATTTTAAGAATATATTCTACTTTAGATAATCATTTTGGCTTATATACGTGAAAAATATTGTTTTAGTTTTAAAAGGTCTAGCTCTCTTTGTCGAATACGTCGCTTGTGACTTGTACACCATAAAGTATTGCCATTGACCACTTGATCAAAACACTGATCTATAAAAAAACCACCCTTTCGGGTGGTTTTTTCAATCTCAAACCGTCTCTTATTGAGCGCGGTTTTTGATTTTGCGGATGGTATCCAACTGTGCAGCAGTTTCTGCAAGTGCAGCCAATGCAGCAGCTGTGTCCAACTCGCTCTTTTGATTTGCAAGCAATGTTTCAGCATTTTTACGTGCTTCAATAATTGCGGCTTCATCTAAGTTTTCAGCACGGACTGCAGTATCTGCAAGAACCGTAACCACATGCGGTTGAACTTCTAAAACACCACCTGATACATAGATTAACTCTTCTGTACCATTTTCAAGCATAACGCGAATCGCGCCTGGCTTAAGCAAAGTTACCAATGGTGTATGACCCGGCATAATACCAAGTTCACCACTTGCACCTTTAGCAATTAGCATAGTTACAGTGCCTGAGTACAAAGACTCTTTAACACTTACAACGTCACATTGCATAGTCGCCATGAGAATCTCCTAAATTAGGGAACTAATTAAAGTTTCTCAGCTTTAGCAAGTACTTCGTCAATGCCACCAACCATGTAGAACGCTTGTTCTGGAATATGGTCGTATTCACCAGCTAAAAGACCTTTAAAGCCACGAATCGTTTCTTTAAGTGGTACAAGTTTACCAGGAGCACCAGTAAATACTTCAGCTACGTGGAACGGTTGAGAGAAGAAACGTTGGATCTTACGTGCACGGTATACAGTAAGTTTGTCTTCTTCTGCCAATTCGTCCATACCAAGAATTGCAATAATGTCTTTCAATTCTTTATAACGTTGAAGAACGTTTTGAACTGAACGAGCAATTTCGTAATGCTCAGCACCGACTACAAGTGGATCTAACTGACGTGAAGTAGAGTCAAGTGGATCGATCGCTGGGTAAATACCAGAAGATGCGATGTCACGGCTCAATACAACAGTTGCGTCCAAGTGAGCGAACGTAGTTGCAGGCGATGGATCTGTTAAGTCATCGGCAGGTACATATACCGCTTGAATTGACGTAATAGAACCAGACTTAGTTGAAGTAATACGTTCTTGTAGAACACCCATCTCTTCTGCAAGAGTTGGCTGGTAACCTACAGCAGACGGCATACGACCTAACAATGCTGATACTTCAGTACCTGCAAGTGTATAACGGTAGATGTTATCTACGAACAATAATACGTCACGGCCTTTACCGTTTTCGTCTTTCTCGTCACGGAAATACTCAGCCATCGTCAAACCAGTCAACGCTACGCGTAAACGGTTACCTGGTGGCTCATTCATCTGACCGTAGACCATCGCTACTTTGTCAAGAACGTTAGAGTCTTTCATCTCGTGATAGAAGTCATTACCTTCACGAGTACGCTCACCAACACCAGCAAACACAGATAAACCTGAGTGTGCTTTCGCGATGTTGTTGATCAACTCCATCATGTTTACAGTTTTACCAACACCGGCACCACCGAACAGACCAACTTTACCACCTTTAGCGAATGGGCATAGTAAGTCGATGACTTTAATACCAGTTTCTAAAAGGTCAGTAGACGCTGCTTGTTCAGCATAAGAAGGTGCTGCACGGTGAATTGGTAAACGCGCTTCAGTTGCAACTGGACCAGCTTCGTCGATTGGGCGACCAAGAACGTCCATGATACGACCAAGAGTCGCTGTACCTACTGGTACAGAAATCGGCGCGTTAGTGTTAGTTACGTTCAAACCACGCTTAAGGCCTTCAGTAGAACCCATTGCAATAGTACGAACTACGCCATCACCAAGTTGTTGCTGAACTTCTAAAGTAGTTTCAGTACCGTCAACTTGGAGAGCGTCATAGATCTTAGGAACGCTGTTGCGTTCAAACTCGACGTCGATTACCGCGCCGATGATCTGAATGATACGACCGCTACTCATTGCTGTCTCCTCAATTCAAAATAATGTTAAACGGCAGCGGCACCACCAACGATCTCAGAAATTTCCTGAGTAATCGCGGCTTGACGCAGCTTGTTATAAATAAGTTGTAGGCTCTTGATGATTTCACCTGCGTTGTCGGTTGCAGCTTTCATTGCCACCATACGTGCAGATTGTTCACAAGCGATGTTTTCAATAACACCTTGATACACCACAGACTCGATGTAACGAACCAACAAACCATTTAAGAGCTCTTCAGCTCCTGGTTCGTAGATATAATCCCAACCGTATTGACGGTTTAGATCCTCGCTCTCTTCAGCTGGTGCTAAAGGAACAAGTTGTTCGATTTTTTGGTTTTGAGTCATGGCGTTGACAAAGCCGTTAGACACAAGATAAATACGATCTAACTCGCCTTTATCGAAAGCGTCCAACATCACCTGTACAGAACCAGACAACTGTTCAAGACTCGGCGCATCACCTACGTTTGTAGTCGCACCCAGCACTTTACCGCCGTAGTTTTTAAAAAACGAAACCGCTTTTTGACCAATCAAAGCAAATTGAACTTCAATTGACTGCTCTTGTTGCTGTTGAATGTGTTTAACCACTTTCTTGAACAAGTTAATGTTCAAACCACCAGCAAGGCCGCGATCTGATGACACAATGATATAGCCAACGCGTTTTACAGGGCGTTCAACCATATAACGGTGTTTGTATTCAGGGTTCGCTTGAACCAAGTGAGCAATTACACGGTGCATATTTTCGGCATACGGACGGCCTTGAGCCATGCGCTCTTGCGCACGACGCATCTTAGAAGCTGCTACCATCTGCATCGCGCGAGTAATTTTCTGCGTGCTTTTGATACTAGCTACTTTGGCGCGAATTTCTTTTAAATTTGCCATACGCTTAACCTAGTATTCGAAAGCTCTTTCGAGCTTCCGAAGGTTGATTCCGTGAACCAAACCAACACTAAATTTCAACAGGTTGAAAATTAGTAAGTTTGAGTCGCTTTAAAGCTTTCAACACCTGCTTTGATTGCTGCTTCGATTTCTTTGCTGTAGTTGCCAGTGTTATCGATGTCTTGCATTAACGCAGCATGTTCTGAACGGAAGTAAGAAATTAACGCAGTATCAAAGTCTACGATTTTCTTAACGTCTACGTCAGCCATGTAACCTTCGTTAGATGCATAGATTGACACAGCTTGGTCAGCAATTGAGTATGGAGCATATTGTTTTTGCTTCATTAACTCAGTTACACGTTGACCATGCTCAAGTTGTTTACGCGTTGCTTCATCAAGGTCAGAAGCGAACTGAGCAAACGCAGCCAATTCACGGTATTGCGCCAAAGCAGTACGGATACCACCAGACAATTTTTTGATGATCTTGGTTTGCGCAGAACCACCAACACGAGATACAGAGATACCCGCGTTCACAGCAGGACGAATACCTGCGTTGAATAATGATGTTTCTAGGAAGATCTGACCATCAGTAATTGAAATTACGTTCGTTGGTACGAATGCAGATACGTCACCTGCTTGAGTTTCAATAATTGGCAATGCAGTTAATGAACCAGTTTGGCCTTTAACTTCACCATTAGTGAATTTCTCAACGTAGTCAGCAGATACACGAGAAGCACGTTCAAGTAGACGACTATGAAGATAGAATACGTCACCTGGATAAGCTTCACGACCTGGTGGACGACGTAAAAGCAATGAAATTTGACGGTAAGCAACTGCTTGCTTAGACAAATCATCATAAATGATCAGAGCATCTTCACCGCGGTCACGGAAGTATTCACCCATTGTACAGCCAGAGTATGGAGCCAAATACAACATTGCTGCTGGATCGGCTGCAGCTGCTGCTACAACAGTTGTATACGCCATAGCGCCAGTTTCTTCTAGCTTGCGCACAACGTTAGCGATAGTCGATTGTTTTTGACCAATTGCTACGTATACACATTTAATGCCAGAGTTTTTCTGAGCGATGATCGCATCGATCGCCATTGCTGTTTTACCAGTTTGACGGTCACCAATGATCAACTCACGTTGACCACGACCCACTGGAATCATTGTATCTACTGATTTATAACCAGTTTGTACAGGTTCATCCACTGATTGACGCCAAATTACGCCTGGTGCTACTTTTTCAACAGCATCAGTTAATTTTGCATCGATCGGGCCTTTACCATCAATTGGGTTACCCAAAGCATCGACTACACGGCCTAAAAGTTCTGGACCAACCGGAACTTCTAATACACGACCTGTGCAACGAGCTTTTTGACCTTCTTGAAGGCTCAAGTAGTTACCTAAAACAACGACGCCCACTGAATCCTGTTCTAGGTTCAGTGCCATACCATAAAGGCCGCCGTCGAATTCGATCATTTCACCGTACATTGCATCAGCAAGGCCGTGAATACGCACAATACCGTCGGAAACCATAACAATGGTCCCTTCGTTCTTAGCGGTTGCGCTGGTGTCCAGATCGCCGATACGCTGTTTAATGAGCGCACTGATCTCGGATGGATTCAGTTGTTGCATTGCGCTATACCTCAATCTTTAATAAGTTTCAGTCTTCTTCTTATGCAAATTATGCAAGAAGACGAGTCCGCATTTTTTCAAGCTTGTTAAGCGCAGAATCATCTATCACTTGGTCACCTGCCCGAATAACAACACCTGCGATTAATGCAGGGTTTACTTCAACAGTTGCTTTCACTTCTGCGTTAAAACGTTTTTTTAACGCGTCAACAAGCAATTGCTCTTGAACTGAAGTGATTGGTAACGCAGTTTCAATTACCACATCAACCACGTTGTTATTCTGTGATTTAAGCAGTTCATACTCAGCTTCAATCTCAGGTAAAAGTGACAAACGATCATTTTCAGCTAAAAGTGTCAAAAAGTTAGACACTTCAGCAGTTTGACTTTCACCTAAAACTTTTGCAAAAAGATTCACTTGCTCTACAGGAGTAAGCTCAGGGCGACTCAAGTAAGCGGAAAATGCTTCATCTTGCACCGCAGCACTAAGCACTTGTAACACATTAGACCAATTGTCAGTCGCACCTTGCTCAGAAGCGAAAGCAAATGCTGCTTTGGCATACGGGCGTGCTAACGTCAAGAGTTCAGCCATAATCGCCTCGCTTAAAGTTTAGCAGCCAGCTGAGTCAGCATGGCATTGTGAGCTTCTGCATCAACTTGTTGGTTCAGAATTTTCTCTGCACCAGTTACTGCAAGAGCAGCCACTTGTTGACGTAATTCTTCGCGAGCAGCATTGATTTCAGTATCAACAGCGTCTTTAGCTTGTTGACGAATACGTTCACCTTCAGCAGATGCTTGAGTACGCGCGTCTTCAACCAATTGTGCTGCACGACGGTTCGCTTGTTCAATCAATTGAGCCGCTTGTGCTTTCGCTGCGTCTAATTCAGCTTTCACCTGAGCTTGCGCATCCGCAAGATCAGCTTTTGCCTTCTCAGCCGCATTTAAGCCATCAGCGATTTTACGCTGACGCTCACTAATCGCATTGATTAGTGGTGGCCAAACAAACTTCATGCAGAATGCAACAAAAATCGCAAACGCAATCGCTTGGCCAAACAATGTGAGGTTGATATTCATTGCAAATTCCTCAAATAGTGAATTTCGGAATTAAGCTGATTAACCTACAAGTTGAACGAATGGATTAGCAAATAGAATGAATAAGCCAATACCAACGCTGATCATTGGGATCGCATCTAGAAGACCCGCTACGATGAACATACGTGTTTGAAGTTGTGGAGCAAGTTCAGGTTGACGAGAAACAGCTTCTAAGAAACGGCCACCTAGTAGAGCGAAACCGATGCCTGTACCTAATGCAGCAAAAGAAATTAAAACAGCTACTGCAATAGCAGATAAACCAACTACTAAATCCATGAAAAAATCCTCAAATGTTAGGTTAAATCAAAACTAAGAATCATCTAACCATTAGGTAATAATTAGACAATAAATACAATTAATGCTTTTCACTTGCCATACTTAAGTAAACGATGGTCAACATCATGAATACGAAGGCTTGAAGTGTAATTACAAGAATATGGAAAATTGCCCAAGGCACAGACAATGCCCATTGGATCCAGAACGGTAATAATGCGATTAAGATGAAGATTAACTCACCTGCATACATGTTACCAAACAGTCGTAGAGCCAATGAAACTGGACGTGCTAGGAAAGTAGCCAGCTCTAAAACTAAATTTACTGGAATTAGTAAAACTTTAAGAAACATATTACTTGGATTGAACGGGTTGAGTGCAAATTCACTCACAAAGCCGCCCACACCTTTTTCACGTACGCCGTAGAATAAGATCAAAGCAAATACAGATAACGACATACCTAAAGTAACGTTGATATCAGTAGATGGAACAACCTTAAAGTAAACGTGGTGAGGATCCATGCCAAATACGTTCGCACCAATCAATTGAGCTGTATATGGAATAAAGTCAACTGGGATTAAGTCCATCGCGTTCATGAGGAAAATCCACACGAAAATGGTCAATGCAAGTGGCGCAATTAAGCGTGATTTGCCATGGAAGGTGTCACGGACACTTGAGTCAACAAACTCGATAACCATTTCAATTACTGACTGGAATTTAGTTGGAACGCCAGCATTTGCCGCTTTCGCTACCATCCAGAACAAGAAACAGAAAAGAATACCAAGGCCAATTGACCAACCCATTGAATCCAAGTGAATAGCAGTGAACCCCATCTGTTGAGCTTCAGCACCGTTCTCAGCCAACTTCCATGTACCGTCCGGCATTTTGCCATAGGTCATATTGGTCAAGTGATGCTTGATGTACTCGGTCGAAGTAAGGGCATGTTCTTCAGCAGCCATAAATCACACCTGGTCAATGTCAAATACAAATATAGAGAAAGCGAACATCGCGTGCTGCTTGATATCTCGCTCAACTCCAAAAAACTTTTCAATTTTTGTTGTGATTAAACTCATTTTGATAGGCGTGACGACCAAAAAGGTGCGACCCACGACATGGTCTGAACGAGTATAAAACCACAAAACAATGCGACCGCTGACAACGGTTTAACATTGGTTAAAATCAAAATGAATCCAACAATCACAATTGCAAACTTACCGAGCATACCTCGATACATGTTCGACAGAACCTGTTTCGATGCTCTTGCACCTGCAGCTCGGAACGACTGCCATGAAAAATAACAACTGGCCAGCCAAGAAACGAGCGCACCAAGTGCGGCGCTTAAAGCTGCAGTCGAGTCTTTCAAGACCCACGCTATCAAGGCTGAAACAGGTATCATACATGCTTGCAAGATGACTAAAGCTTTCGCTAATCGTCGGTCAATCAAGCGACTAGTTCGGCTCATTTTTACTCACTTAAAGCATTCATGCTTGACAAGTTTGGCTGATGATTATTTTTAATCGCAGGCATTATAGAGTTACACCCCTGAACATGCAATCATTTCCCGACCTAAGTCGGGTATTTTTAAAACTTATAATGCCGTACATATATACAATTATCGCTTGTTTTTAAATCATTTACGGTCATTTTTGAGACAATTCTGGGTCTTTTGTGCCAAATTGCTCCATGCTGTTAAGAAATCAGTATGTTGTGCAAAACTTTCATCCACTGCCTCAAAGCTCACATTTCCGAGCTTTTTATACTGATTTGCACTGGCATTCGACTCTGCAAGCAGGCACATTTTGGCTTGTGGACGGTGATCATTGAGATATTTGATCTGCGCAATGGTCGGTGCCATATGTGGGTCATCAGTCAATGCACCGGCAAATTTCAAATGCAATGCGCCTTCCAAATACTGATAGGCATCATGGAAAGACCAGTACGGTTGTGCGACCGCATGACGGCGAAATTGATTTGAAGTGCTTAACATCTGTTGGGCAAAATGTTGGGCATTTTTAAAATACGCGGCTTTATGTTCAGGATGTTGTTGTGAACGAAGCGCTGCAATAAAAAAGCCAATGCGTACTGCATTGTTCGGATCAAGCCAAACATGGGTGTCGATGGTATTTTTCAGCGCCACGCCACGTGGATTACGCAATGGCAAAGTGTTTAACACGCCTGCATTTAATAAAGGCACAGCATAGGGATTTTGCTTTAACACATTGGTCAGTGGCGCTTCATGTGCTTGCCCTAACCAAATCACAAGAGATGACTCTTGAATCATTTTGCGGTGTGCTGGGGTCAGTTGGACATCATGCCCAGTTTGATGATCCAAAAGCAGTTTTGGCTCCTCTACCCCTCGTGTAATTTCTTTCGCAATCAAATAAATAGGATGTGTCGAAATGACCATAGGTGCTTGAGCCCAACTACTCAATGCAAATAGGGACAATAGACTGAAAGCGATCAGACGCAACATGGGAGAAAATACCACTGTGAATTTCATGTTATAATATAACAAAAGTTGAAAAATGCCTATGCCGTTCGTAAGTTGTTATGGCTTCATGCTATGATTTACGGCTATTTTCTTTGCGATAAAAACTCTTGAGGTCAGCAATGAGCGTCTGTTCACATGAACATCATGACACCTTACATGGCGTACATGATCACCCAAATGTAGAGATTCGTTTGGCTGAAGCTGAATCGATTTGTACCGCCGCAGGTGCACGTCTGACCCCACTGCGTAAAGAAGTTTTAGAACTGATTTTAAATGCCTCAGGGCCTGTCGGAGCCTATGACCTTTTGGCCAAGCTCAAGGGTAATGCTGACCGCCCTGCTGCCCCACCCACCGTGTATCGCACACTGGATTTTTTATTAGAAAAAGGCTTTATTCATCGTTTAACCTCGATTAATGCCTATATCCCCTGCTGTCATCCACGTGCCGGACACCAAGCGGCGTTCTTGATTTGCTCTGAATGTCATGCAGTAAAAGAAGCTTCAGCGTCAGGCTTGATCCATGAATTGGATGCTTTGGCGCATTCTGACCAATTTAAAGCCCATCACAGCATTATTGAAATTTCAGGAATCTGTCAGCAGTGTTCGAAGTAGTCCCTGCACCTGCGCTGATTGAACTTGCGCAAATCAATGTTCGCATCGATGAGCGAGACATTCTGAAAAATATTGATTTCGCTATTGGCGAGAAAGAGATTGTCACGCTGATTGGCCCCAATGGTGCAGGTAAATCGACCCTGATCAAGATTATTTTGGGCATTGTCAAACCCAATTCGGGTAAAATTCACAGTCAAAAACAATTAAAACTGGCTTACGTGCCACAGAAGTTTAATCCTTCGCATAGCTTACCGCTGCGTGTCAAAGATTTATTGGATCTAGAGCCCTGCCCTACTGCAATACGTGCTGAAATTATTCGTGATACCGGCATTGCCAAACTGCAACATTCTAAAGTACAGCAGTTGTCAGGTGGCGAGCGCCAACGCGTACTTCTAGCTCGTGCCTTATTACGTCAGCCAAATCTGTTAGTCCTTGATGAACCGATGCAAGGGTTGGACATTCAGTCTGAAGCTGAACTGTATGACTATGTGCGAAGCCTACCTGAACGTTATGGTTGTTCCATTTTGATCGTATCGCATGATTTGCAATGGGTCATGCAAGGCACACAACGTGTGGTGTGTTTAAACAAACATATCTGTTGTAGTGGTCTGCCAGATTCGATTCAACAGCACCCTGAGTATCAGGCCATCTTTGGTACCAACCGTGTGTTCTACCATCATCATCATGATCATTGTGGTCACGGTGATACCGCAACGCCTTGTCAGCATGATCCTCGCCCACACATTCACCCTGAACCGGAAGCTTAAGCCATGATGGAATGGTTACAAATTCTATTGCCTGCATGGACCATGGGAACGCTATTGGTATTTCTAACAGCTCCACTCGGCTGTTTGATGTTATGGCGCAGAATGTCATTTTTTGCTGATACCATGGCACACGGTACCTTACTTGGGGTTGCGATTGCAGGTGTTCTTGCCCTCCCCCTCTGGGTCGGTGTCACCTTTACAGCATTACTCTTGGTGGGTGTGCTTTGGGTCTTGCATGATCCTCGCTTACCCAATGATGCACTCCTTGCACTCTGTTCTGCGACCTTGCTTTGCTCAGGTCTATTGTTGATTCAGCATTTGCCTGCACTCCGTCCTGAACTTCTTAGCTATTTATTTGGCGATCTACTCACGATTTCATGGTCAGATTTGCCGATGTTTGTGTTGGTGATCATCGGTGCATTGGCGGTGCTATGGAAAAATTGGAAAGCACAGATTCATATTGCGATTGACCCTGATATTGCCGTGAGTGAGGGCATCAATGCCAAGTGGCAACGTTTGATCTTTATGATTTTGTTGGCACTGTTTACCGTACTTGCACTCAGAGCAGTCGGTTCATTATTGATGGGTGCCTTATTAGTCATTCCAGCCTTGACTGCACGCTTACTGGCACATTCTCCAAAACAGATGGTGATGTGGGCGTTCATCGTGGCGCAAGTGGGGGTTACAGTAGGCTTATGGTCGAGTGCAGGACTGAATATCGCAACCGGTTTAAGTATCGTGCTCACCATGTCGATACTGTTTGCACTGATTTTTATTGTGCAAAAAATCAAAAAAATAGCGTGATGCTGATAAAAAAAGAGCGACTCGATTGGGTCGCTTTTTTTACATCTATAACCATTGAGATAAAGAGCTATAAAGTCCATATATTGCAATGATCATCAGGATCAAACCACATAATCCCAAAACTTTGGAATAATGCTGGCTTTGCGAGAGTCGATTAAACATCAGATACACCACCGACAAGGTCATAAAATCGAGAATAATCCATGCCACCACTAAGATGGTTAAGCTGACATTAATATCTTGATGAATTCCAATAAACTGTGGGAAGAAAGAGGAGAAGAAAATAATATCTTTGGGATTCGATATACCGACCAAAAAGCCTTTCTTGAGTCCACCATCTACTGGCTTTAGGGTTTGAATGGCTTGATCTTGAGATTGAATAACTTCTTTTAAAATGTCATAGCCCAGATAGGCGATATACACACATCCCAATACTTTAATACCAATGAGTAAGCTTTCATTAACATTCAGCATGCCCTTTAAAATACAGATCGAGATTGCAATCAGAACTAGTGAGGCTAAATTGGTGCCTAAAATCGTTTCAAGCGCTTTTCGATAACCGCCTTTTAAGCCCGCACTCGCCACCAAAATCATTACAGGACCGGGGGTGGCGATCATAATCATCACGCTGATCACATACAGATAAAATTCAAAATAGTTCATGTATTATCACGATTTCTTAAACTCAAACCGCCCTTCCCTCGTATGTATTTTTATTTTGAACATTTAAAAGTTATTGGTGTACCAAACTCAGCAGACTTGCGGCACAAGCAAATAAAATCGCAAACATTCGATTCATATACTTTTGCTGTTTCGGTGATTTCAACAAGCGTAAAACTTTTGCTGCAAGTCCGGTATAACCTGCCATCACAATCAGATCAATGGTCATCATCGTCAATGCCATAATGATGTATTGAATCGGTTGCGGTTTAGATAAATCTAAGAACTGCGGTAAAACCGCCAACAAAAATACAATCGCTTTAGGATTGCTCATATTGACCAAAAAGCCATGAAAGACCAATTTGCCAATCGATTTCTGTTTCTGTTCTACTTGAATGTCAATCGACTGGCTTGGTGCAGTCCACTGTAAATAAGCTAAATACAAAAGGTAAAGTACCCCAAACCATTTCACAGCCAGAAAAGCCCAAGGTGATGTCGCAAATAAAACCCCGACCCCTGCGGCAACAATCGCAATTTGCACCAATAACGCCAGTTGCAAACCGAGCGCATTCCAATAGCCACGTTTAAAACCATAGTTGAGTCCACTCGACATGGAAGAAATCGCACCCGCACCCGGTGAAATACTAATGACCCAACATGCCAACATATAGGCAAACCACATTTGGTACGACATAACGATTTAAAAGCAATTTTGGAAAACGTATCGCATTATAAATGTTATAAAGATTGTGATTTAAACAATTTTGCGCTGAGCTAAGATCTAGATTACCCTAGATGTGATTTAGCTTAATCCGATATACATTCGAAACGAAGATAATAAATTGAGGAGCCATCTTTCACATGACAGCCCAATCCGTAATTTTACCGTTACCGTCTAATCATGCCCGTTTCATTGTGCTTCGTTTAAAAGATCTTTCGATTGATGGCTTAAAAGAACAATTAGCTGCGATGTTTACCACCCGTGATCGTTTGATTACCCAGCATCCTCAGTCTGAAATTAAAACAGCCGTCGCATTTGGCCCTGAACTTTGGGCAAAACTTTATGATCAAAGTCCTGAAGGCTTTAAACAGTTAGAGCCGATTCATGGTTCGTTTGAGATGCCTGTGGTTTCTGCAGATGTGCTCATTCATATTGCCTCTGCACGTACAGATATTTGCTTTGCCTTAAGCCAATCTTTCTTTGAAGGTATTCAAGATCAAGTTGAGGTTTTGGATGAGCGTGTCTGTTTCCGCAACTTTGATGGACGTGATTTGACAGGTTTTATTGATGGGACAGAAAACCCACAATTTCCAGATGACCGTGGCGAAACTGCATTGTTACCTGAGGAAACGGGTATTTTTGCCGATGGTTCTTTTGTATTTGCACAGCGTTATGCACATGACTTGGACAAATGGAAAAAACTGAAAGTCGATGCGCAAGAGCATGTCATGGGTCGCACCAAATTAGAAAGTATTGAACTTGATGATGATGTCAAACCTAACAATGCACATATTGCACGTACTGTCGTTGAAGATGATGAAGGTGAAGAGCTTGAAATCTTACGTCATTCACTGCCTTACGGTGATGGTCGCGGTGATCAAGGTTTATTCTTTATTGCCTACACCAAAGATTTAACACGTATAGATCAGATGTTAGTGCGTATGTTTGGTACAAGTGGTGATGGCATTCATGACCGTTTACTGCACTTTGTAACAGCGCTTGATGGTGCGTATTACTTTGCACCGAGTGAAGAGTTGTTGGAAGAAGTTTTGGAGGCATGAGTGGAGAAAGCCGACGAGAGTCGGCTTTATTAAGAATACTATGAAGAATTATGAACAACCTTCTTGGTGTTGTAATTTATCAAGTACACCATAAGTAACTTCAATTACTTTTTCATTGACCAAATAAAATTTAACACCATAACTTTCATCAATATTATGTTGTAAATAATAAGTATCTTCATCATATTCACTATTGATCATTTTTAAGTGCTTTATCTTTAATTTTAGATCCGACGAACTCATCCCCAAAAATGATGATTTCAAATATGTTGCTGTAGAAATTCTCTTATCAAAGACAAGATAATCAATATTTCCCGAAATATTTTCAGCATACATACAATTATCAATAATTTCTGTGTTATCTACTTGCTTAATTTCACCTTTTTTGGAAAATTGATCAAAATTACTATCAATATTCATTTTAGAAAATTCAGATAATATTATTTTATTTTCCTCATTATTATCATCACTCCTCGATTCAACTAATTCATTTGCATTACAAGCGGTTAAAATTAAAAAAAATGGCAAAAAAAATAACTTATACATATATTAAATATCCTGTATGTTGGGCACACAATTCCCTATATGGAGATGATGATAATGATTGGGAGCATAGCTTGTTCCAGATATTTTCGGCTTTTTGGTGTATCCATCTTGTGTATAAAATGCTGTAAAACCAAATTTTTTTAACTCTTGTACTAATTTTATATTTCTTTGAATGTCATAATTGTCATTTTGTGTCCAAATTGCATTCGTTCTATGAGCATTGTCTTTACCTAAATACCTAAAATCACAAGCTTCACCATTTCTATGTGTCTTACTTGGCCGTTGAGAACTTCCATCTTTTAAACTAGCACCTGAACTAGGATATTCTTCATAACCTAAATTCATAAAAGTACCCAAGATCGCAGCTATTGATATTCCATTTAGATAAAATCTTATATTTCCACCAGTTATAATCCACTTATACCCTAAGTTTCCTTTTTTATATAAACCATGTTTGGTAAAATCAATTAAATAACAATTTCCAGAAATAATTTCATTACCGGATTTACGTAATGGGGCTTTTATAAATTTCGATTTCCCTAAATTATGTGCTGTCCCATTAGCTTCATAATATATAAACTCAGCAAAGCCTGTAGCTGTTTTGTTCTCTCTCTTAATCTTGCCATCATGATAAATATGATAGCGCGTTGTATCACTTGTAGCTGGAGACTGATTACTAATTGTAGTTAAAGGCTTACCACCGTTTTCTGTATGTGTATCTTGTTGTATTGCTTTTGGAGGTTCTTGCTTAACTTCTGAAGCTTTAGCAGGAGTTGAAGACCCTGAATTAGTACTAGATGTTGGTGAAACAGCTTGTTGTTTATTTTCCAAAGCTTTCGATTGTTTAACAAATCCCTCATTAACTCTAAAAATTCTATATGGACTATTATTTATTACTCTCGCCTTAGTCAGAGATTTTGATCCTATACCAACACCGTATACAAACCCAACTAACATTTTTAAATTTATTTCACCTAATGCATTAGTTTTTTTAGGAATCTCCCGTGCTCTATAAAATAATGTTATTGGTAAATTTGGTACCAATTTATTATCTTTTTTCACAATTATCTTGAAACTTTGAACTGGTAATTTAATTTTAACTGTCTGATTAGATAAAGCTTTTTCGACTTTAAAATTATGTATTCTTTGATTTCCAACTTCACCTGAGACTGAAACTTCTATGTCTTGTCCAACTTCAGCATTAATTCCTACCTTGATACCTTGACCATTTGCTGTATGTTTTTTGATATTTCCTTTATAGGTAAGAAAGAAATTCATATTGGAGATTGGTTTCCCTGTATCACCCTCTACAATTTGGATATTGAAACTAATATCTTTTGTATTCTCAGCAGCTCCATCTTGTTTAGCCTGAGGTTGATTCTGCTCATTTCTTCTTTCTTGAGGAGTTTTATCTGGTTGAGGTTTAGGCTGAGGAGTACTATTTTGCTCTAAGGTTGCTGGAAATTTTGAAACTTCAAAATCCTTTAAAATTGCACGTTGTTTTTGGTCAGCTCTCTGAATAATAGGATTTGACTCTTTGCCATCAGCCACAATTTTAATTTCAGTTGATGGATGTCTAACAATGACAGGAAGATATCCATTTTCATCGCTTTTTATTTTAACTTTCGTCTCCCCAGAAAAAGTTTTTCCTGAGTATTTTGAAACAATTATAACTTCCTTGTTTACTAAGGCTTCTTCATTTTTTCCTTTCAAGTTTATATATATTTTTCGATCACAACATTGTTCTAAATCGAAACCACCAAAGTCTTGGATATATTTTTTTATATGTGTTCCATTACCATCTGTTTGTTTTTGACCAGAAAAATTTGAAACGCCTAAAAATGCTCCTAAACCTCCAATGCCTACCAAATGCATTCCAGCAATTGCTCCTGACTCATTGATCTCAACGCCTTGAATCGTCCTACCAAAATGCTCATTTAAATTATTATTTCTTATTTGCTTACATAAATAATTGATCCATTCTTTAATAATTTCATACTGGCTGTGAGGATTATTCAAAAAATCAGACTTAGAATTTATATTTCTTTTACCTGACCACTTACCTGACCAATTATTCGAGTCAAATTGACTCTTCCAACTATTATGCAGAGCAGACCCTCTCTTTGCACTTTTAATATCATTATAAGAAATTCCTTTATCTCCTAAATAATATCCTAATTCATAAAGCGCTGCCTCTCCCCATTGGAATAAACCCAAATATCCAGGTCCATTAACTGTCTTTGCACTTCTAGCATTTAATGGATGACTGAGTGATAAAGACAAGTCGGAGGAGGATTCTTTAAAGCTCACTGCCTGAATAAAACCTTCCAAATTGGTTTCAAAAGATCTTGTAGTACTATCTTTAAATGTTATTATTTTTTTCATTGTTATTATTCTTTATACCAATCATTTGCTTTATATTTTTGCATACTTACAGATGTATTATTTTTTAAATAACTATTGAGTATAAATTTCAAATTTGTGTCCGCCCCCTCTTGAGCACAACTCACCTCCACTGATTGATCTTTACTATTCACTTTTCTAAAATATGCAAAAGCATTTTTATCATCGTAAATTAGCCAAATATTGTGCCCATATTCTTTGTACTCTGAATTGTAAATATTAAACTGTTTTTTATTGTATGATACTTTTTGACACTGCCCTGTTGACATCCATTGCGTATTAGTTGTTTTAAGATTTAAATTATTTACTACTTTGAAGCGATTCAAACTATTTTTATTTTTACCAAAATCCCAGATATGATCACATTCTACTTCTTCTAATACCGTGATCTTTTTTATTGGTTGATTCCAATAATTCATACACTCTTTCGAACTTTCAGCATATAGTGTTGAGCTACTTAAGCACACGAACATAGTCATTATTTTTTTTAGTTTTTTCATAAATCTACCTTAAAGTCCAAAACTGTTGAAATCAGCTTCTAAATCACTTTCATCGTTAAATTCTTCATCATGATGGTCATGATCATCTTCATCATGCCCTCCACAACATGCTTCATCTGAACTATCACTTTTATCTTGAGTAAATTCTTCCTCAATTAGAAGCAACTTATCTGATTCATCCTCAGATTTACCCAATAGTACAATCTCGACACTATCTGGGTTGTCACTAAAGACCCTCTCTGTACGAGCATTTTCATCAAGAAAACCTATATATTCTGTATTCTTATCTTTGTTTATAACTTTATATTTAAAACCACTTTTCAGAAGTTCTGATGAAATTAAATCTTTAAAATCAAACCTTCGGCTAAATATTCCACTCTCAGGGATCTTCGGTAATTGAGCATTTACAGTTGCCCCACCCGTAAACACATGCTGCCCCGCCTTACTTTCAAACTTCCCACCCGTCGTACTAAATACACCACTGCCATTAATCTTGAGTTGAGAACCGCCTGCAGTGAGCACAATTTCTTTTGGACTAGTGATCTCAATTTTGTCTTCAGTTGAAATAAGCTTAATCACCTTCCGCGCAATCGCTTCAATTGCATCATCTTGCGCTTGTAATTCAACTTTGCCTTTTGCGGCAAAAGCTCTCAGCCCCTTTTGCGCTGCAAATAAGCTAATTTTATCTTGTGCATGTCCCACGATATTTTTCTGCGCACTTAAATTAATCGAACCCTGTGCACTTTCGGCAATATCTTGAGAGGCTTGTAAAATAATGTCTTCAGGTGTGGTCAATGCAATACCATTCGGAGAAGCCAATAACATTAAAGCTTGTCTAAACAGCTTCCCTTGTTCTTGCTTTTTCTGATCGGAGCTACTTTGTAAACCCTGTGTGTACCCTTCCATAAAACCTTGTAAAGAACTCAGCGCTTTCGATGGCGTAATTTTAGAAAGCCCTTGATCTCCACCAAAACCTGTACATGAAATCAGTAAGTCATCGGTAATATCGACACTCGAAATGGCTTTCCCAACCTCCTGAATGGCTTTAAGCGGATTGTCTTGGATGCCATTTTTGATACTTTCAAATTTGCCTTTCAGGACATCCGTGCCATGCTCCTGAATATTTTCAATAAACTCTTTAAGGTTCTCGACTGATTCTTTGGCATCACTAAAAAATGCATTGAACTCATCAACAATCCCTTTGGCTTTACCGCCAAATGAACCAATATCTTCGATAAATCCACCACAGTCTTTAAGTGCATTGAGTGGATCATTGGCCAAACCTTGTTTAAACAGATTCACCGTATACTGTAGGGCTTGAGCCGTATTTTTGATTTCTAAGGATTGGATAAATTTAGGCAACCGACTAATGACATTCAAGGCATCTGTTTGTTGTTTTACGGCCAATTGACTGAGCATTTTCATACTTTGTTCGCCCTGACTCAGAAGTGATTGAGCTTGTGCCGCTTCTAAATGATCTGCTAATGCATTTTCCTGTGCATAGGTTGAAATGAGCATACCCTTGCCTGCACGAACAGCGCCATAGGCATCGGTACGCAGTTCAAAGCCTTCACCACGACCATTACTGATTTCTTTATCTTTGGGATGACTTAAGTTACCCAGATTCAATTGCGTTGCTGCATGACTACTCTGTAATTGCGCACTGATTTGTCCGGTGGTGTCATCAAAACGGAGTTGATTAAATCCACCTCCCCCTACCTCTTGTGAGCGAATTCCACTGAGCTTTTTGGTATCTGGCAACTGACCTTTGACATCAAACATGGTTTGATGGCGTTCTGCCTCATGCAAACGCCCTATCACAAAAGGTCGATCCACATTGCCATCAAAGAAGTCAATCACCACGATTTCACCAATCCGTGGATGAAAGCGTGAACCATAGCCCTCACCTGCCCACGAAGTCAGTACATCCACCCAAGCCGAGTCCGTGTCATTGTCATTGGCACCTGCACCCCCATCATGTCCATGGTCATCGTTACGGGTAAACACAAAACGAACTTTAATTCGTCCCCATGGGTCGACATAAATGGTTTCACCTTCAGGACCGACCACTTTGGCGCGTTGCGGATAAGCCATCGGGCGATGCTTTAAAGGATCATATTCAGGCACCACCGCAACGCTACGGCGAATTAGAGTCAGTTCATTGGCTTGACGCTCATCATTTAAATGTGACCAACGACTTAAATCTAAAAGTGCAGCAACCTGATTGTTAAGATCTTTGGGTAAATTATTTTGACTATAAAAATGCTTGGCTAAAACCAAGAACTCGCGATCTGATCCACTGTGCTGATCGATTTCAGGGTGTCCAGTAAATTCAAACCAATACCCGACATGCGCATCCCGTACGCTACTGATTGCGGTGAAGTACTTGGATTGTAAATCTTGAAACTGACTTAATTGACTATTGAGCCTGGAAAGCTGTTGACTCCCCGATGCTGTGGTTTGGTCTTCGCCATTTAAGTCACTGATCCACGCCGGACTGATGGTCCATGCTTGCTCTAAGCTCAAGGTTTCATTGTCGTGTTGTTCACTATGCAGATGCGAACTTAGGCTCGAATCACCTTGATCTTGTGCCAAAGTATCGGACTGCCAACGTTGCACTTGGATCGCACAAGATTGTAAAGAGCGCTGTGCAATAAAACTGGAAATCGTATCGAATCGTTCTGTTGCATTACTTCGATGAAATCGTACTGAACGACGCTCAAGCGCTTCGAATTGACTGTTATGATCGATTAGACGCAGTGTTTGCGCCTGAATTTCAGTGGCTGATACTGCAACGCTATGCGCTTTTTCATCGACGAGCCAATTCAAGCCTTCACTGCGCCACAATCGGGTCAGAAACTCATAATCGGTTTCGTTGGCTTGCATCACAAAAGGACGCACATCATAGTTATTTTGCAGGTCTTTTAAGGACAGGCTTAAACTTGCACTAAACAACGGACTCTTGCTTTGCCATTCTTTAAACAGGATTTCCGTAATATCAAGAACGCTTTTATTCATAAACACGCGACTGTTACGGCGTTTATGCCAAAGCGATGTTGCATCTTCTAAAGTGAGTTTATACAGGGTCAGTGCGCCGTCACTTTGACCTTGGCTTGCACCTGTAATAATACCTGTGATCCGATCGAGCTTACCCATATCAGTCACTTGATCCACCGCCACTTGGCAACCAATAAATTGCTTGAGTTGTAAATGCGCATGGGTCGAAAGACACAAGATTTCAGCTTTCAAGCCTTGATTGATCTGATGCCGACCTTGTATGCGCTGAATAAAGACTTGGCTATTGAGTCCAGTATTTGAAAACTGAATATGTAACGCTCGTTTTTGTAAGCTTAGCCCTAAATTTTCTATCAAGGCATTTATATTATTGAGCATGAAGATTTAATCGTTTTGATTATTTTCAGCCGATTTTAAAACTCAAATTTAAAAAGCTTCATTGCAATTTTGTTAATTTTTTTTAAACAATAAAAAAGGAAGTTTGCTTAGAAACCTCCTTTTTCATGTTAACAATGACAATAAAAATTGAACTGGATTTAGAATGGAATCCGCTTGTAACGACGATACTCAGGTTTCCAGAAATTATCTTCAATACTCTTTAAAATCAAATCATCACTTAGCGCAACGGCGACCCCATCAGCAATGGCCGCTTGGGCAACTTTAAAGGCAATAATCTTCGATACTTTTTGCAATTCATTCAAATCTGGTAATAAATCTGCTTCGGGATTGATCAGTTTCGGTGAGCAGTCTGCTAATGCCATACTCGACGCCATCAGCATATTGTCGGTGACTCGTTTGGCTTGTACTGCAATCACGCCGAGTCCAATGCCTGGAAAAATATAAGAGTTATTACACTGGGAAATATTGTGAAGTTTCCCTTGATAATTGACCGGAAGAAATGGACTTCCTGTCGCAATCAGTGCTCGACCTTCAGTCCATTCAATAATATCGGCAGGCACCGCTTCTACCCGTGAAGTTGGATTGGAGAGCGGTAACACAATCGGACGCTCACAATGTGCAGCCATGGTCCGAATGACTTCTTCAGTGAACAGTCCCGGCTGACCTGAAACCCCGATCAATACCGTCGGTTTGGCATGCTTCACCACATCAAGCAGTGAGATCATGCCTTCTGCATCGGCCCAGCTCGATACCGCTTCAACTTTTTGAACCAGTTTGCTTTGGAAGTCGATTAAATTCGGTTGATTGTCGGTCAACAATCCAAAACGATCGACCATAAAGATACGAGCACGTGCTTCTGCATCCGTTAAACCTTCCGCCACCATTTGCGCCACGATTTGTTCTGCAATCCCGCAACCTGCAGAACCTGCGCCAAGGAATGTCACCACCTGATCTTTGAGTTGTTTGCCTGCGGCACGACTGGCTGCAATCAAGCTGCCGACCGATACTGCGGCTGTCCCTTGAATGTCATCATTAAAACAGCAGTATTGATCACGATATTTTTCGAGCAAAGGCATCGCATTTTTCTGGGCAAAGTCTTCAAACTGAATCAAGGCTTTGGGCCAACGACGTTTAATACCTGTGAGTACCGCATCGACAAAGTTGTAATACTCTTCACCACTGATCCGAGGCTGATTCCAACCGAGATAAATCGGATCGCTGAGAAGCTGTGGATTATTGGTACCCACATCAATCGTGATCGGTAAAGTGTAGGCCGGACTGATTCCGCCACATGCGGTGTATAAGGATAATTTTCCAATTGGAATCCCCATCCCGCCAATGCCTTGGTCGCCTAAGCCGAGAATTCGTTCACCATCGGTGATCACAATCACTTTGACGTTGTTCTTATTGACGTTTTGTAAAATGTCATCGATATATTCACGGTCTGGGTAGGAAATAAAAATCCCGCGATGACGGCGGTAAATATCCGAGAAACGCTGACAGGCCTCACCCACGGTTGGGGTATAAATAATCGGCATCATTTCCGACAAGTGATTTTCAATCAGGTGATAAAACAGGGTTTCATTGGTATCTTGGATATTTCGTAAATAAATATGCTTGTTGATGTCTTCATTGAAAGACACATACTGCTGATACGAGCGCTGATGTTGTTCTTCAATGGTTTCGATCACATGCGGAAGTAAACCGTGTAAATTAAAATTCGAACGTTCTTCTTCCGTGAAGGCCGATCCTTTATTGAGTAGCGGGAGTTCGAGCAAGGTAAAGCCCGCATAAGGGGTATAAAGAGGATGTTTTACTTTTAAATTGCTATCGGTCATTTGCTGTCTCTGGTCTTTGGCGTATCTCGCCAAGTTCTACTTCAGTTACATATTCACTTTTAAGGTCTAGCCTAGCTTAAGCCCATTTTCAGCTAAATGGGCATTTAGTAAATTGATATTCATATGGCTCATATTTTAAGAATTGATAGATGAGCGTTTTTGAAGTTCATTTGAGTAATGCCTATCCTAGCCTGAAATACTTCACATGATCACTCAAGGTATTTAAATGAATGCGATGGCACAAATCTAATGACATCATTTTGTGATTTTTTGCTACCTCAACTAGCCAGTGCCTGCTTTTTTTGAGATATTGCTTTGATCTTGCGATTTGAAATTCAATCTGTTTTGCATTGAACGGCTGTTCAAATCTGGCTACGTTTAAACCAACTATAAATAATATTTAGAATAGATCTTATGAAAAATAATCGTTTTAACGCGCTGCAACAATCTTCTTTTGTCTTAGCCATTTGTTGCTGCGTGAGCTTGACGGGCTGTCAAAGTATTTCCAAAACCACTTCAAACGTCACCAAAAAAGCGTTGTCGATGGTGGGCTTGGGAGATAAAGAAATGAAAACCCCTGACATTGACAAACAAGGTGTGGTGGATATCAGTAAAACCACCTTAGAACAAATTGAAAAACTGACCCAAAATATGCCGACAGGACAATGGGTGTATATCGAAAATGATCTGCAAGGGATTTACACCCTGCAAAACAAAGCAAGTGATGGTCATATGCTGTTTTTACGTTTAAATTGTAAAAATCCTGCTCAGCGCCCGGGCTTTATTATTCAAAATAAGGAGAGTCAGGACGTGCTAAAAAGTTATGATCCGCAGGCAGGCAGCATTCAGTTGTTATTGGACAATAAAAACTACGGCAACCCTTTTGATTTGGTCAATTTAAAGCATTATCCAAACTTTAAAACGGCCATTAAAAAAGCCAAAACCATTAAAATCTTTAATGCCTCTAAACTGTATACCTTCCAAAATGCTCAAGCAGATTTACTCGATAAACAAGTGACCTGTAAGGAATAATTCTGTTTCTAAAAATGCAGTCCACAGCGAGAAATCAACTCACCGTCAAGGCTGTGGGTTGATTTCCCGTATTTTTGAATCGGATCCCTCGCATTGGATACAAATGACTTCGCTAAATGGGCTGAAATTTGCTATATTTATCGTTTTTCTGCGACATTAATTTTTCGATAAATTATGAATACGGCAATACAAGCAGCTCTCGATCATGCAGTGCAATCTCTTCAAGCTGAAGGGGTACTTCCATCCGACTTTAACAACAGCGGAAACTTAACACGTACCAAAGACCGAAGCCACGGCGATTTTGCGTCTAATATTGCAATGATCGCATCTAAAGCTGCGGGTATGAAGCCACGTGATTTGGCTGAAAAAATCATGGCTGCGCTGCCTGAAGTTGCAGACATTAGCAAAGCAGAAATTGCAGGCCCCGGCTTTATCAACTTCTTTTTAAATGCTGACCAACGTTTTGCTGTGCTTGATCAAATCCAAGCGCAACAAGATCAGTTTGGTCGCACGCAAGCCAATGCAGCGAAAAAAATCCAAGTAGAATTTGTATCTGCCAACCCGACTTCAAGCCTCCACGTAGGTCACGGTCGTGGTGCAGCCTACGGGATGACTGTTGCCAACTTGCTTGAAGCGACAGGTGCTACCGTTGATCGTGAGTACTACGTGAATGATGCGGGTCGTCAAATGGACATCCTTGCGACATCAACTTATTTACGTTATTTGGAATTAACCGGTCAAACTTTAGTTTTCCCGAAAAATGCCTATCAAGGCGACTACGTTAAAGAAATCGCGCAAAGCATCATCGACCAAGATGGCGATGCTTATGTCCGCCCTGTTGCCGACATTTATAAAGATGTGCCTGAAGATGTTCAGTACGCTGAAGAATTGGATGTAGATGGCAACAAAGTCGTACTTTCAGGCGACAAAGAAAAACACATCGATGGTTTGATTTTCAATTCACAAACAGCTTTAAATGAAGGCTACCGTGTGTTCCATCAAGCGGCGCTCAAAGCGATTCTTGATGACATTAAAGATGACTTGGGTGAATTCGGTGTAACCTTCAATCAATGGTTCAGCGAAGCGTCTTTGACTGAAAAAATTGATGAAGCACTACAGACTTTAGATCAACGTGGTTTCCTATACGAAAAAGACGGCAACATTTGGTTTAAGTCGACTGAGTTTGGTGATGAAAAAGACCGTGTGGTGAAACGCCGTAATGGTCAAACCACTTACTTCGCCTCTGACATTGCGTATCACCTTAATAAATTACAACGTGGTTATACCGATATCGTGGATATCTGGGGTTCAGATCACCACGGTTATATCTCACGTGTCAAAGCGGCAATTGATGCTTTGGGTTATGACTCGAAAAAATTAACTGTATTGTTGGTTCAGTTCGTGAGCTTATGGCGTGGCGGTGAGATGGTTCAAATGTCATCTCGTTCAGGTCAATTCGTGACTTTACGTGACTTGCGTAAAGAAGTCGGTAACGATGCTGCGCGTTTCTACTACGTGATGCGTAAATCTGAACAACACATTGATTTCGACTTAGACTTGGCTGTGTCACAAAGTAAAGACAATGCGGTGTATTACATCCAATATGCACATGCGCGTATTTGTCGTATGCTTGAAAAAGCGGCTGCAACTGAGGTGAAATTCGATCTTGCAACAGCACGTGCTTTGGCTTCACGTTTAGACCTTGAAGCTGAAACAGAAATCTTGGCGAAACTTGCAGCTTACCCAGAAGTGATCGTTCGTGCTGCGAACAGCTTTGAACCACACCAAGTGGGTAATTACTTAAAAGAACTGGCAGCATTGTTCCATGGTTGGTACAACGAAAATAAAGTCTTGGGTGATGATGCAGATCTGACTCAAGCACGTTTATTACTTTCAAGCAATGTGAAACAAGTGTTAAAAAATGGTCTAGAGCTGTTAGGTGTATCTGCACCTGAAAGCATGTAACTCAATAATTAAAATAAGCTGACATGCCGATACCGATCGGCATGTCACAATGAAACTGTACAGAATAAGACTGAAGAGAGGTTTCCTCGTGTTTGGAAAAACGCAACGCGGTGTTTCGGAAAGACCGAATAAACCGAAAAAGCCTTTGATTCCTAAATGGTTAGGAATGTTAGTGCTGATTTTAATCGTGTTAAGTTTTGCAGTGGTACTGATGCTGTGGAAACCGTGGGAACCTGTCAAAAACAGAACCAATGATGTAACCTCTGAACATTATCAAGAAGATACCAACAAAGATTACCGTTTCTATGACCTGTTGCCACAGCAACAAGTCACGCCGATTCCTGAACAAGCTGTACCTGAAAATCAGCAAGTGGATACTACGCCAGTGATTGTAGAAGCGCCTGCGGTAACTGCCGAATCGACTGAAGATACCGGAATGGTTGAGTCTGCTGAGTCTGTGGCACCAAAGACCAGCTTTATTCTGCAAGTGCGTAGTTTCCCTGACCCAGACAGTGCCGATGCACGTCGTGCTGAAATCATTTTAAATGGTTTATCTGCCGATGTGATGAAAACCACGGAAGGCGGTCAAACATGGTATCGCGTAGTCTCAGGTCCTTATGATTCACAAGAAGCTGCGGTGCTTGCGCAACAAACTTTACAACATAGTGGCATCGATTCGATTGTGGTAAAGCGCTAATTTATTGCTGTTGGTCATCAGTTGAAATTCAAAAAAAGGATGCTTATGCATCCTTTTTTATTTCCTCTTTTTATTTCGACTTTTTTATTGCTTAATGCATCCAAATCACGATTTAAATTTCCGCTTTGGCTTTAGCACGACTGTACGCAGGACGTTGCGTTAATCGTTCAGCATAAGCATTGATTGCAGGGTATTGCCCTTTTAAGCGTTGTTGCATGGCCAAAATGGGAAAGCTCATTTGAATATCAGCAAAAGAAAATGCACCTGCCACATAGTCATGCTGTTTGAAATGCTGTTCCAAAAAGGCAATATGATCACTTAAACGCGGTTGAATAAAACCTGCCTGTACCCCTTGCGCAATTTTCTTGGCAATCGGTTTGACCAACAGTGGTGCTTGCTCAGAGACTTTCGACATCACCAAAGTCATCACCAACAATGGCATCAAAGACCCTTCGGCATAGTGCATCCAATAATTATATTGTAAAACGTCCTGAGGCTCGCTCGGCTTAAACTGTTGTTCTGTATCATATTGGCTTTGCAAATAATCTAAGATCACCGCTGATTCAGCAATGTTCAGATCTCCATCGCTCAACACTGGAGCTTTGCCCAAGGGATGCACTTTTTTTAATTCAGGTGGTGCAGAGAAATTGGGCAAGCGTTTATAGTATTTCAGATCATACTCTAGGCCTAACTCCTCCAAAGCCCAGATAATCCGAAGTGAACGTGACTGTTCTAAATGGTGCAATATCATCGTTATTATGCTCGGTTTATTTTCAATATTTGATCCCTCGACTATAGCCAAAAGCATGCTTTCGCCATAGCCTTTGTTACATAAGCACCATCAAGCCAAGTCCTATGCCGTTGGATTACTGCTAAACCAATGCCGTATTGATCTCGACACTGCGTAATAAGGTTTTGGTCACTGGGGTTTTCTGGCAAATATCCAAGACTTTTTGTTTGAGTTCATCCGAGAGTGGATTAGAAAAAGACACACGGCGTTCAATCCATTCTTTGCCCTCTTTATTGGCATTAAAATCCGCTTCGACACGAAACTCACCCAAATCTAAATTCTTATGCTGTGCATACATGCGTAAGGTAATCATGGTGCATGAAATTAGTCCTGAACAAATCAAATCATAAGGCGCTAAGCCTTGATCGCCTCCACCAAACGATTCGGGTTTATCGGTCAATAAACTATGCTTGCCACTACTGATTTCACCCAGCCAATGTTCCGGACGGGTGTGTACTGATGCTTTTGCGATGATCGCCATAGGATTGTCCTTATTTTTCTGTATGGTATTGTTTTTAAAATCATTCAAATGAAAACTCTATCCTAAGCTGAATTCACTCAGGATAGCTTGATCTCAATTCTTATTTAGAGGGGCGCATCCGATCAGGAAAAGCCGGTGCTTCCAAACGAGGGCCCTCATATTCAGGAATCGAACCAAAGCGTGCATCGCCATTGATCCACTGCTCACGTGCAATTTTTAACTCTTCTTGGGTACGCCCGACAAAGTTCCACCACAGCAAAATTGGACTTTCAAAGGGTTCTCCACCCAGCAGTAATATTCGGCTCTCTTGATGAACCGAAATTTCTACTTCCCTTAAACCCGGCTCTAACACCACCAAGTTATTTTCGTCCAGTTCATGTCCATTGATCACCACTGTACCTTCAAGTGCCATAAAGCCATATTCAAAAGCAGGATTGAGTTGAATACGTGTCGTGACATTGTCCTTAGCCGTTAAGTCCACCCCCAGCAAAGGCGTATGCACCTCAACAGGCGATGTAGTATTGAGAAATTCACCGACCAATACCGTGTATTCAATGCCGTCTTTTTCCACCACTGGCAATTCTGGATAATGATCAAAACGCGGTTCCATATTCAGCTTGTCATCCGGCAATGCAATCCAAAGCTGTGCGGCATGCATATGGGTTTCAGTATCGGGTGCCACTTCGGTATGTGAAATGCCTCGTCCTGCGGTCATTAAGTTGACCTGTTTCGGACGAATCAATTGTTTAGAGCCTAAACTGTCGTTGTGCATCATGGTGCCTTCAATCATCCAAGTGAAGGTCTGCAAACCAATATGTGGATGGGGCCCCACATCCAAACCATCGCCTTGCGGGAACACCACAGGACCGGCATGATCCAAGAAACACCACGCCCCAATTAAACGTTTTTGGCGACTCGGTAATGCGCGTTTGATGATTGTGCCTTTACCAATTTCAGCGGCACGAATCGGGAAATCTTGAATGAATTGATTGACGTATTTTTCACAGTCATCTGAGTGAGAAATTTCTGTCGCATTGCTATTGGTCATACATCTGTCCTTAACGTTTATTGGCGATCTGACTGAATGTTCTGATGTCGAGGTCTTAGTTGTTTATGTCTTAGTGTTTATGTCGCAGTGTTCATGTGTTGATGTTGCTGTCATCTCGATTTTAGTGACATTCAGCATCTGGGCTTCATCTTTATAATTTTATCGGCGATACCTCATTCATCCTAGCCTGAACTTAATATGCTGAATACTAGAAATAGGACAATCCTGTATCAAAATTTAAATCATGATTCAGCATATATAAATCAAATCCAAAGGTTTTTTAATTCCGACTCAAAAGTTTGGTTTATTTTGCTTGGCTGATTATTTTTTAGCAAAGCTGTTGTATAGTAGTTTTATAAAAGTGAGTTAATTCAGATAATTAATGTCGAATATTGCGCAATATGAATAATAAATTGTCTACCGATACCAGTAATTTTGAAATCTATACCGATAACTTGGATAGTATTTCACGGAATCGAGATTTGATTCGGCAATCCCTAATTGGTTTTCTTTCTCCTATTCCCAAAGAATTGTGGCAAGACTATTTAGATTTTCAGAAAAAGCGACAAAGGCGTTTTTTATATCAAATCAATATGCTGGCGTTGTTGGCTTATTTTTTATTTGGGATTGCGGACTATTATGTCGTCCCCGATATTGGCATGTTGTCACTAACGGTTCGTTTCTTTTCAGTGATTTTATTTACCCTGATCGCCCATGGTTTTTTTCAATATTGTCAGCGTATTGAATGGCTCGACTTATATCTGCCTTATACCACCATTATCGCCACGATCATTTGGTTTGCATTACTGTCGCAATCGAGTAGCCGAGATGTATTGACCTTCCAATATGGTTCAGTGATCTTTATTGTGCTCGCCAATATTGGCGTACAAGTGAGATTTTTGTCATCTATTATCCCCTCGTTATTGATTGCACTGTGTACCTGTATTGGTGTGTACATTGTGTCGGGATATAGCATGCATGAACTGTTTATTTTCTCGTTTGCCTATTTCCCGATTGCCTGTTTTAGCCTATACATTGGCTGGAACTCGACTTTAAAAAATCGCCAGAATTTCCTGCATTCCAAGCTTGATGAAAATAGCCGTAAAGCCCTCAATCAAATGGCACATACCGATGCTTTGACCTCCTTACATAACCGTCGTTACTTTGAACAATTGGCAACCGAGCATATCGCACGTAGTCGTCAGGCCAGTTATCCGCTGTGTTTATTGCTCCTCGATGTGGATCATTTTAAAAAGATTAATGACACTTATGGACATGATATTGGTGATGAAATTTTAAAAATGATGGGCAAAATTGCCAAAGATCAAATTCGTGATCATGATTTGTTGGCACGTTTTGGCGGTGAAGAATTTATTATTTTATTGACCGACACCCATATTAAGCAGGCACAAGCGATTGCGGATCGTATCTGTGACGTGATTAGTAAAACGCCCTATCGCTTGGATGCAGAACGTCAGATCAATTTCACCATTTCAATTGGGTTTGCACGGTTTTTACCGCACTGTCATGACTTACGTACATTGATTAAGAGTGCTGACCTTGCGCTTTATACCGCAAAGCAACAAGGGCGTAATCGTGTGGTGATGCATCATAATCCGACGTGATTTTAAGCTTGGAAAACTTCATCTCGATGAAATTCTAAATAGGGTAGATGCGCTTTTTCTAACTGAATAGCAATTCGATCTGGAATATTAAAAAATTCCCTTTCTGCCTGATGCAAGTGATTCGAAACAATGACCTCTCCGTTATGTTTAAAACCGATGAAGCCTCGATCAAATAAATGATCATAATTCGGGGTTAACAATAATCCATTGAATGGGTCTATACGCTCTTGATCATTAGATTTTGACCAAGGTTTGATATGGGAAGCGATTAGAAAAGAAGGATTACTCATGCTTGAAATAGCACAACGTGGAAAATAATCAAAAAGCCCTTTTCTAAATTTATTTTGAACCAATCTGGCCTTAATTCTTCTTTCTGCTTCAGAGGTAAATATTTTATTCTCTGTGAAGATTGTTGAATCAACAACATCATATTGTTTTAAATAGTGACCATAATGGTTGAGAGCCGAAGAATACATATTATTCCCAATCCGATTTCGCTCTTTATAAATATTCAAATCAAGAATCAAGCGTTTTAAAGCTTCAAATTCAATGCTATTGGCTGGACGTTCATAACTTGGCAACCATTCCGAAATTCTATTCTGAATAACCAAGTTATATTTTGATGCTGTTGCTTGAGATAATCCTTTTTCTTGAATAAGCCATTGATAAAAATCCATTATATCCCCCAATGATTTGATTTTGATCAATATACATAAAAAAAGAGCGCCTAAGCGCTCTTTTTTTATTAGAAGTTGTCCTTAATCAGACACTGCGGCGAGCATAGCTCTTGGCGTAATTCAGGCGGACAGCAGTGCTTCGTAAAAGCCCAACTGCCGCGGGCATAGCCCTTGGCGTAAAACTCGCACGAAGCAGTGCTTCGTGAAAGCCTAACTGCCGCGGGCATAGCCCTTGGCGTAATTCAGGCGGACAGCAGTGCTGTCCGAAATCCCTGAATTACTCCCATTCAATCGTAGCAGGTGGTTTAGACGAAACGTCATAAACAACACGAGACACATCTTTAATTTCATTCATGATGCGAGTCGAGATTTTATCGACAAGATCATAAGGAAGATGAGCAAAACGCGCTGTCATGAAGTCAACTGTTTCAACCGCACGAAGTGCAATCACCCATGCATAACGACGACCATCACCCACTACACCCACAGATTTAACCGGTTGAAATACAGCGAATGCTTGCGCAGTTTTGTCATACCAACCGCTTGCACGAAGTTCTTGCATGAAAATGTCATCTGCTAAACGAAGAATGTCAGCATATTCTTTTTTCACTTCACCCAAGATACGTACGCCCAAACCTGGACCTGGGAATGGATGACGGTAAAGCATTTCAAATGGAAGACCTAAAGTTGTCCCTAAACGGCGAACTTCGTCTTTAAACAAGTCACGGATTGGCTCAACCAATTCAAAGGCTAAATCTTCTGGTAAACCACCCACGTTATGGTGTGATTTAATCACATGCGCTTTACCATTTTTAGTTGCAGCAGATTCGATCACGTCAGGGTAAATCGTCCCTTGAGCCAAGAAGTTTACGCCATCCAGCTTACGCGCTTCTTCAGCAAATACTTCGATGAACTCACGACCGATGATTTTACGTTTTTTCTCAGGATCAACTTCACCTGCAAGTGCAGACAAGAAACGATCTTCAGCATCAGCACGAATCACACGGATCCCCATGTTTTTCGCAAACATGTCCATCACTTGCTCCCCTTCGTTCAAACGGAGTAAACCGTTATCCACGAATACGCAAGTCAATTGGTCGCCAATTGCGCGGTGTAAAAGCGCAGCAACCACAGATGAATCCACACCACCTGAAAGACCTAAAAGTACTTTTTGATCGCCAATTTGCGCGCGAAGTTGCTCAACACGTAAATCGATAATGTTTTCAGAGTTCCAAAGGCTACGGCAACCACAGATTCCATGAACGAAGTTGTCTAAAAGTTCTTTACCTTTCGCTGTATGCGTTACTTCTGGGTGGAACTGAATACCGTAGAAACGACGAGCTTCGTCAGATACCATTGCAAATGGGCAGCTCGGCGTGCTTGCTGTAACTTGGAAGCCTTCTGGAATCGCTGTTACTTTGTCGCCGTGGCTCATCCACACTTTTAATTGATTTGGATGATCTTCAAGATCGCCAATCAATTTGTCACGTACTTGAATGTCAACTTCTGCATAACCAAATTCATGAACTTCGCCTGGCTCTACTTTACCGCCAAGCTGCTCTGACATGGTTTGTAAACCGTAGCAGATACCAAGTACAGGCACGCCTAAGTTAAATACAACTTCAGGGGCACGTGGACTACCAGCTTCATAAACACTTTCTGGACCACCTGAAAGGATGATCCCGTTTGGGTTAAATGCACGAATGTCTTCTTCTGACATATCAAATGCGTACATTTCTGAATAAACGCCAGCTTCACGTACACGACGTGCAATCAACTGGCTATATTGAGAACCGAAATCCAAAATCAGGATACGGTCTTCAGTAATTTGGGTATTGGTAGTCATGGCAAACAACTATGCAGGCAACGAATATAAGCGCGTTATTCTAGCATTTTTAATGCGTCTTCGCACATGATTCGCACAAGTCACCTGAAAACAGATTAAATCAATGAATTCAATATCATTTTATTGAAAATGTCTGATTTTTTAAAACGTCTCTGCAGGCAAATGAAAATCCTCCTTTGACCTGCATCAGCGTATTTTAAATCAATCCCATTCTAAAATCAGACCTCAACTTATTTTTCAATCGCATGATCCAAGCTCAAACGCCCTGCGCCATGCAACATTAAAAACAATAGACCGCCACTGATCGCCAAGTTTTTCATCAGATTAATACTATCTTCTGCGCCACCATGGAAAATCAACGCGGTGATAATACTAAACACCGCCAGACCAAAAGCGGCAAAACGCGCTTGGAAACCAAAGAGCAGTGCCAAACCGCCGCCAAACTCAACCAAAATGGTCAATGGCAACATTGCACCCGGCACACCCATACTTTCCATATAGCCCACCGTTGCCGCATAATCGGTAATTTTCCCCCAACCTGCTACAAGGAAAATATACGCCAGTAAAATTCGGGCAACTAAGGAAATCACTGCATTAGCAGTCGGTTGGTTCACAATATTTTTAACAACAACATTTGGATTTAACATGAGCGTTCTACGTCTGTTTATTTTTGAAGATGTCGCCATGTTAGAAAAAAGTGGTTAAGCATTAAACACCATATATCGGACTCATCGTTGCAAATTTAAAACGTTTCCAGCAACTATTTTCGCTTTTTCATACTGACTTTAACTCGATAGACTGCTAGGATTTGATCACATTTTTGTGCAGTTTAGCCTTCATGGAATTACTCGATTTTATCTTACACGTAGATGAACACCTGCTTGAATTTATAAGAAATTATGGTGTCTGGGTTTACGGTATTTTGTTTCTGATTATTTTTGTAGAAACAGGTTTGGTGGTGATGCCCTTTTTACCGGGCGACAGCTTATTGTTTGCTGCTGGTGCATTGGCAGCATCAACCGGCGTTTTAGACCCGTGGCTGTTGGTGTTGCTATTATTTATTGCGGCAGTGTTGGGGGATACTTTAAATTACCATATTGGTAAATACATCGGTCCACGTGTATTTGAGATCGATTCTAAATTCATCAATAAAAAACATCTGGTCTATACCCAAAATTTCTTCGAAAAGCATGGCGGTAAAACCATTATTTTTGCGCGCTTTATTCCCTTTGCGCGTACCTTCGCACCTTTCGTTGCCGGTGCAGGCAGCATGAACTATAAATATTTCCTTAGCTATAACGCCATTGGTGCGATTTCATGGGTCGGTTCATTCATTGCTTTAGGTTATTTATTTGGCAATATGCCAATCGTGAAAGACAATTTCACCCATCTGATTTTCGGCATCATTATTGTCAGTGTATTACCGGGTATTATTGGTTTTATTCGTCACAAATTTTTCCCGAAAAAAAATCCTGAGGCTTAATCAAGCGTCAGGACGGTTTGCTCTATACATTGAAGATTTCAACTGTTCAGCTATACATGCTGAACACACGCTTAATTAAAGTCTAAAAAAGCTAATCACAATCGGCATCATACTCAGCATTAAGAGCATCGCCGACCCTTTATAAATACGGTCGGCGGTGGCGGTTTTAATCTCACCTGCCAAAATTTGTCGTCCGACATACATCCAAAATAACCCACATGGCATCAAGCATAGACAGAAGACCCCTAAGACCCATGCATAATGCTCAACACTTTCCCAGGTCCATGCCGGAAAAATCCCGGCAGCGAACAGTAAAGATTTTGGATTTTTTAAGGTGGATTTAAACAGTTCAGAACGGCTCAATTGCTGATGCTTCAAACTGTGCTGTTGTAAGCTGGTTTTTTTCCACAAATGAAAGGCGAGCCAAATCACATAGATCGCACTGACCGCATGTAAAATATGAATCAGATTGGGCCAGATCGGCATGCTTAAATGAATGATTAACGCCCATAGACTGATGCCATAAACATAGCCAAACAGCACCACAGGAATCGAAAAAAAGGTTTTGAAGCTACCATGAAGATGGGCTGAACTCGCCAATAAAGCATTGGTGGGGCCGGGAATTAAAAGTACTGCAATCACTGCAAAAACGAAGAGCCAACTTTCTAGCATAAACACTTAAATACGCAATTCGAATCGGCACACCTTAAACCAAAGGATTAAAACATAACAAGTTTTTCAGTAGCGATTTCTATGAATCCTGCGTCATTCTCAAACCAAAAACAACCTAACAACTTGATTTATTGTGACTATTTAGAAAATCCAATTTGATGTAACAAGCTGTTTGCAACATTCAGCCACAAACAGCACAGTTTTGCTTACTTTTTCTGCTCAGTTTGACGTTTAGGGACAAAGCCACAATTCTTAAATTGCGCCGCTTGGGTCAAGGCATCTTGTTGACCATATAAGCGCGATAGCTCAGTTTTCTTGGTGTCAGAAGACTGTCCCATATTCACTGAAATAGACGGCCCTAACCCCCAACCACCACGACTGCCCCATCCACCACCTAAGCCAACACCCACGCCCATTCCTGTGCGTTTGGGCGTTTGTACCCCGGCTTCGATATATTGTTGAATTCGGTTAAATTCAGCACTGATTTGTGCACAGTTTAAAGACTGATATTGGGTTGGAGAAACATAAGTCGGTTTGACCGTGGTGGCACAGGCTGTCAGTAAGCCCAAAGTCACTGCAACTAAACCATATTGGACAGTTTTTAAAGATAGAGATTTCATTTTTACACTCAGTTTTATTTTTTCTCAGTCTCATTGAACAATGTTTGATAGGTCTGCGTCAATTTATGATCTGTAGATCAACATTAGAACATCATGAGATATTTTGATGTGCATACTCATCATCAAAAGGCTTGAGCTAGATGAATGATCTAAAACTTAGACAAAGCGATACAGTGATCCACATATGTACTCATACCCTCATGCAAGTTGGGACAAAGATATATCTGAACTGGATCGACTGTTCGAGTCGCCCAACCTTCCACATTTATACATTCATCCAAATTGCTATGAACATTAATCAGATTTCAAACACCTATTGTCTCTTCATACATGAAATAATGCCCCGCTTAAAGCATTGAGGTCAGTTTAACTAAATACAGGTTTAATGATGACCAAACTGAATAAAGCAATCAGTGCCACAACACCAATAAACATCCCTGCACGTCGTTGCGCCAGCGCAATACTGGCGTCTTTTTTAAAGGCTTTGATTAAGGATGAAATCACCACCAAGAACAAAACCATTTTGGCATAGAACCAAGGTTTCACTTGGAATTCATTCATCACCAACAGCGACACACCAGTCAAAATAATCAACAGCAAGGATAAATGCTGCAAAGCCATAAACACTTTACGCAATTTCGGATTGGGCTGATTGTCCTGCGTACCGACATAGAGCGTCAACAAACCGATCACAATGGCAATGATCAGTAAGGTTGCACTCGACATATGTACAATTTTAACAGCTAAATGGGCATCCATAGCTTATGCCTCCTTCGGGGCATGCGCACATTCGGGACTTGCAGGTGCTGTTCCTGTCCATTCTGTGGGTAGATATGCATGTATAGCAAGTGCATGAATATTGCCAGCACCCAATAGATCACCTGCAGCCGCATAAACTTTTTGATGACGTTGAACCAAACGCAAACCTGCAAATGCATCACTAACAATGGTCACTTTAAAATGCGACTCTTTGCCTGGGTAATAGCCACCATGTCCCGCAGATTCATTTAAAACCTCTAAATGACTTGGGGAGAGTTGCTGTAACCGTTCAATCAGTTGTAATTCTAAGCTCATCCGAATGCTCCAGATTTCTAAAATAATATAAAGCAGTATAACGTGTTCATCATTAAAGCATGGCATCTAGATTTTCAAAGGTCTCATTTCCGTTTGAAGACCCCTAAACTGCTTATGTTGTTGATTATTTATGCTAAAAATCACGGAAAATAAAAAAATACGCTAAAGTTGTTTTTATTTTATGCAAACACACGTTTTTTTTGCATAAAGGTGTTGACCCATTTTTTGCATACTGTATTATACACGGCATGCGGGAATAGCTCAGTTGGTAGAGCATAACCTTGCCAAGGTTGGGGTCGGGAGTTCGAGTCTCCTTTCCCGCTCAAAATTTTTTAGTATCGTTTTTTATTTAAAAAACTATGCAGACTCCGCGGGAATAGCTCAGTTGGTAGAGCATAACCTTGCCAAGGTTGGGGTCGGGAGTTCGAGTCTCCTTTCCCGCTCCAGATTCTAAAAAATCCCTCATCGAAAGATGGGGGATTTTTTTTGACTCCAATAATTTAATGCATAAAAATCCCGCATATGGCAGGCTTTTTATGCATAGAAATCAACTTAATGTTTTTGGATGCTCAGTGTCGCTTATGATATTTTTAACGTGATCAGATCTCGAGGCTTGATGATCGTGCATCCATGGAGATTTACCATAATAAGAACCATTTAATTGTGAATACTGAATTAAATGCGACCTAAAATACTGATAATAAAGATCATCTACCTCACCTGGGTCTTTCCAGAACTTACACAGTGGATACTGATTGGTTAAACGTGGCAGATTATACATTGCATAACCCAATACCTTAACTGGAATATGATGATACAAGGCTTGGAGCACGGTTGTACTATTCACCGCGACCATCCCTAAACTATGTTTCAACAATGTTGGCAAATGAATATCACAAAAATAATGTAAGCGACCTTTCATACCATAACGTTTTGCAAGTTTATTAATCAGTTTTCGATAGTTTCGGTAACCGCGATCCATGGGATGATGCTTGAGCACCAAATGATGTGATGGATCGGCATTCAATACAAAACTCTCAATCACATGCTCAATATATTGTTCCATATTTTTAAATTCGCTATGAATTAAAATTTGCGAGTCATTATGAACCTGAAGAGCAAAAACATAATATTGCTTAGAATATTGCTTTATTAATTTTTTAAATGGCAAAGGCTCAGTTATATAATGCTGAATGCGCTTCAATACAGACCAAATCCAACTCCAGAACTCTTGTGAAGTGGTTAAATTACGATGGTGTTTATAATGGGGGAACGATTTTTCATAATATAAATTCAATACATAATAAATGATTGCACACCACACCATACGCCAATAGGAGTTCTGAGCATCTTCAATTGGCTCAATAGGAATAGCCTGTGGATTGAGATTTAATGACAACGTTTGTGTAAAGTTAGAATAAAAATTGACACCATCTTGTTCAAATGTAATGTAATTCGGTCGAATATAACCTTCTTCAAAAGCGAAGAACGTTATATTCAACTTATACGCGGCAATTTTTGCAATTCGATGTTGCGGCCGACAATCCCCAAAACAGACGATTGAATCAATCTGATGCTTTACAATAAATGCTTCAATATAATCATTAAATTCATTCATAGGTTGAATGAAATCATAACAATTTAGCTCACCATCAAAAAAGAAACGATCTCCCCCATTAAAATTTATCTTGTAGGTTTCAATTTGATATTGTTGCAACCAATGAGAAAATTGTTTAAAAAATTTCCCCATAGGCCCTTGTAAAAGTAATACTTTTTTTGACAACAACAATTGGTCTATATGAATAGACATATTACTTTTTCCAAAATCTTAAACACCGCAATGTCTTAGCGAATAAATTTCTAAACACATTTGAATGAGTTCTCACCTTAGAACGATGTTCATCAATATAGTGAATCACATCTTCAGGGTTCACCAACGGCACATCCATTTCAGTGGTCTGTGCCAAATTATAATTTGGATACTCAATTAAAGTGACATAAGTCAATTGTTTTAAATCTATTCTATTGTTACGGCGTTCGCATACATGACGATCTATTGTTAATCCCCACCCTGCATAGAATGGTAGCCCGTAACAATAAACTTTCAAACCTCTCACTAATGCTTCAAAGCCACTTAATGATGATATTGTGTGCAGCTCATCAACAATATTAAATAATCTTTGAATAGAAACAGTCCTTTCAATTTGGTTTGCATATAGAAGCATCATTTTGTTATCTATTTTACCCACACGTAAACCGGTTTCTACATCAGGATGAGGTTTATAAATAATATATGCATCAGGATGATCTGAACGCACCTGTTTTAATAATTGTAAATTGGTTTTAATATCTACCCCTCCTAACTGTATAGACATATCATCTTCAACTTGACCAACAACCAAAATAACTTTTTTATTGTTTACAGGTCGCTCTAAAAGCTGATCTTCTCCAACATTATATTTTGATATTTCTAACCGTTTCAGCTCAGACAAAATACGATCTATCCGTTTTTCCTGATCAACAGTTAATAATTGAATATGGTTTAACAAATTTTCTATACGTGAAGGACATGTTGCATCGTAATAAATACCCATATCATCAAATACCAAGGAACATGGTCGAATCAAATTTGCACCTAAACCCACAGAACGTATAAACCCATCCTCTACTGTAATTACCTTTTTATAGCCAGCTTGCTTTAATTGATATGCTTGTTTCCCCCATGCTAAAACATGAGTATCTTTCTTGGGTTTAGCGTACTTTTTAAAACTTAGCTCGGTATTAGGAAAAGCCAAATAATCTGAAATAAACTTCTTTTTCCAAGGACTAAATTTATAGGCAACCAATTGAGTCGGAAGTGATTGTTGAAATTGAATATTTGTAATCAAGATTTTTAGAATATCATCTAACTCACACACTTTATGGGTCACAGGCGATATATAGCGTGAGTATTGAAAGTAAGCACAAGCAAATAGATGCATCAAAGAGCGTTGCACGGTACGCCTCTGCTGTACAAGATGTTGAGGTGCATAGCGATCCTCAGTTATCCCCCATCCTGCATACCAAGGCATACCAAAACAATGCACTTTTTTACCCAACAATAATGCCTCAAATCCCATATGTGAACTGACCACATAAACTTCAGAGAAATGTTGCAGAAGTTCTAAGGGATTAACTTGAATGGTCATCACTTTGACATAAGGGTGTTGAAAATCTGCCGATGAGAAATGTCCCTGTGCTTTTCCTGCTATGACATCAGGATGCGTCTTGATCCAAATGGTGGCTTGAGGATGATCATGATGTGCGTGAGCCAACATCGTTTTAAAGGTATCCGCATTGGCACCAGAAAACCGAATAGACTGATCCCCGAGGGTTTGATCGACCAGTAAAATATGCTCACCCTTAGAGCGTTCAAACAAATCACTATCCGGTATAGGATTAAATCTTTGATTATATTTCGTGATTTTATGGTTAATAATGCTTTGAATGGCTGATGCAGCACGCCGATTCAGCGTTTCATTTTCTGACTGTAAGATAAGATTTTCTAAATCTGAAGAGTGTGTACAATCAAAATAAATGCCGCTTCGATCAAATACTATTGAAAGTGGAGGATATCCATGTTTACCTAATCCCAATGATCGAATAAAGCCATCTTCCAAGCAAACACATGGGACTTGTTGTTTTAAAGCATATTGTTGTGCTTTATAAAAACTGGCCTTTCTTCCCCAACCAAATGCTACGTCATGTTGAATACTATGCGTTAAATCAAATTGTTTAACTAGTTTTTTAATTGGCCTTGAACCAAAATAATTCATTTTTTTAACTTATCTAGATACTGCGAATTGCAATACAGGTTGACTCACACATTACTATCAATATTGCTCAAAACACTGACGTAATTTCTCATACTTCAACGCAGAACAATACGAACATAACCAACGAATACGATCAGCAAAATTCAAATGCTCTAACTTTGCATCATGATAACCAATAAAGTAATTTAATTTTCTTTCATTCACATGTGCTAAATGGGTATTGTCTTTCACATTTAGTGCTAGATCATGACCTTGAAAATCAAACACATAATCATGTTTTAAAAATTTGGGAATAAATAGATTTTGAATATTACGGTGACAAAACACACCCACAGGAATTTTTTTAGCATACAGTTGCACTTCCATGGCAGACAAATCCACCAAAGCAAAGCGTACCTTTTGTGATGAAGCATTTTTTAAATGAATATTTTTATTAAAAAACATCCATTTTTCTTTCCATGAGACATGTGATTTTTTAACATAGATGGTTAAGCCTGCTTTTTCTAAATTCAGCAACATATTTTGAAAAACAACCACATAAGATGAATCTCTATGCCCTAGATTAGGATGAGGTTGAATAATAATATTGTTGATCTGATGATCTCTTGCAATATTCGCAATGAGTTCTGCAGCGGCATAATCGACTGAACTATAATTTTCTTCAGGTACGCCCCCCTCCCAAGTCGGGGCATACAATAAGTAATTGGATGTCGCATCAAATTCATAATCATTTTGACCAATGAAAGTATTACCCATCAAAATGATTTTTGAATTTTCAACTTCCATTGGAGAAAAAATATTGGCTTTTAACAAACGATCGATCCCCACCTGCCCCGAACTAATAACAAAGTCGTAAATTCTTAGAATGGGTTTTACTGAAGCCAATTTATGGCTTTCACCATGGGTCACAAAAATATGCGTTAGCGCTCTTTGTGCAGTAACACCGCAATTGGATTGGGCATTAAAAAGATAAAAAACGACTTTGCCCTCGATCAAATTTAAATCGGAGCGTTTTTTTACCCACTTGAAAGGAATATTATGTTTTCGAAATAGTGATTCTGGATATTGATAGAAATCTGGATAGTACTTGCACAGAACATAAATGCAGTCATCTGCATTAAAAATATGCGTCTGGAAATAACTGACTAATTGCTGAATAGCACCCTTAATTTTGGTATCTATATAAATATAATATAAGTTATTTCCAGACATTGAATTAATTAACGACCATCTTTGCGTACGTCAACGATTATACCGGTATTTTGCGTACCTAAAACTTTTAAACTCGTTAGAGCAACATCTTTTGCAGAAAGGAGGAGCTCAGGCGGTTCAACACCAAAATTTGCAGTTCGCATTGGCGTTGCTGTACGTTCTGGGTTAATACACGTCACTCGGATCTGTTCTTCACTCCATTCTTCTGCTAATGCTTGGGTAAAGTTTACAATTGCAGCATTGGTTGAAGAATACAGTGCATACAATGCACGACCACGCGTATATGAACTTGAAGTAAAGTTCATTAACATACCTGAACTTTCTTTCAAGTATTTTTTAGCTGCAATCGCAACGTTTACAGCACCCGTATAATTAATCCCAATTAAGGCACTAATTTCTTCCAAGCTCAGCGTATCAATTGGTTTTTTAATCAATAAGCCTGCTGTATTGACAACATGGTCAATACGTCCAAGCTTTTGACGGACTGATTCCAAATACGTATTTACGCTTGCTAAATCACAAATATCAACGTTATTAAATGAACGGCTTGCCACTTCTACATTGGCACCAAAAAGGATAGCAATGTTTTTCATTTCTAAGCCAATCCCACTGGTTCCACCAAAGATAACGATATTCTTACCTTTTAGGAATTCAAAATTATCGCCTTCTTTAAACGGAATACCGTGCGCGGACTGTAAGAATTTTTCAGCAATGAATAAATCAACAGGTTGTGTCACTTTAATATTACGTTCACTGCCCGCCACAGTCGCAACACGCGTTTGAGGAAGCATTGCACGTATCACTCCACAATCACAGGTAAATACGTTACGATTTTGTTCAATGGCTTTTTTATAAGCTAATTGAATGGCACCAAGCTTAAACGCTTGAGGTGTTTGACCACGACGCATATGAGAACGTGGTGGAATGTTGGCAATACAACCATTGTCATACACTTCAACCAAAGTATCCGCTGAAGGAATAACAACATCAACTGCTTCAAAATCTTTAAGGGCTTCAACGCAGTTGGCAATAATATTTTCATCAACCAATGGACGAACCGCATCATGGAATAATACGTTACATTCATCCGCATATTCATTTAACGCTGTTAATGCTGAATAGGTAGAATCAAATCGTTCAGCACCACCTGTCACTACACCTTTAATTTTTGACCATTTGTTCTTTTTAATTAGATCCCAAGTGCGATTGATATGATGCGTTTGGGAGACAATAAAAATTTCATCAATATCGGTAGAATTTTGAAATACATCAATCGTATATTCAATAATTGCTTTACCCGCTAACTTTGTAAATTGTTTAGGTAATGCTCCGCCAAAACGTGAACCTGAACCACCTGATAAAATGACCGCAATATTTTTCATTAAACTACCAATTATGTTAAATATACAATATTTTTAGAAATCAAAGAGAGAGTATTAAATAGCCATCTTTTATTTTAAAAGATGGCTCAGATATATCTCTTTTTTGAGCTTCATTAAGGTAATCTAAAGGGTTAAAATAGTATTCATCACCATTAACGACCATTTTTACTGAAATCTTGTAATCTCCAGATGGGATACCATTTAAATTAATACCCTCATTTTTTAAGGTAGTAAATTTAGATTTATTATATGAGATATGGCGACCATCAAAAACTTTCTTCGTAATAAAAGGATCTGACATTTTCCCTAAATTAAAAACATACTCATCATCTGATGTCTTCAAAATTAAAGAATACTTATAAGCTTGATTATAATCATAACATTCAACACCAGTCATTAATGCATTACCACGAATAAACAGTAAACCAGCATTTAGACAAATGAAATCTAATGAAAAGTAAGGTTTATCAGTATCTAAAATAGGATAACTCTCGATATTAGAAAGAAGATAAGAACATCCATCACCTAAGAATATTGGTGATTTTAACTTAGTTTTATCCCAATATATTTTATCCTTTATACTGCTAGAATCTTTAAACTCTTCTCTAGCCCAAAGTACGTTTGGACGTTCCCATGAGATATTTTTTTTCGAAATTTTAGCAGGTGAACCTATAATTATTGAATTATTTGGAAATTTCCCTTTGACGAAAGAAGAATAACCCACTATAGAACCCATATTTATTTCAGTTCCACCAAAGATTACAGCATTGTATGAAACCCAAACATGTGCACCTATAGTTATATTTTTCGAATAATTTATACGATTTCCTGATTCAATATCATATATCGCATGAGCATCATCTGTTCTAATTTGGTTGTTAGTAGCAAACATACAATCATCGCCAATAGTAATCTGTGTAGTTTCAGCACAGGTAAAATATACTGGAGAGGTTGATGTTACTTTGTCACCAATTATTACTTTGGATTTATAACCCACACGAATTGTGCCAAATAAATTTGAGTCACCGATAAGCACAATCCCATCGTCTGTTGTGAATTCAATCGTTAAATTTTTAAGTTTTTTTGCATGTGGACTAATAACAACTAAATTATTTTTTCCGTAAAATCTAACTTTAATATTAATAAGTCCAGATGGAGCTATAATTCTATTGTCATACTTTAAATTAACCGAACCATCTACTAAAACTTCTTCCACTTATCAACCTCCACAACTTTCAAAAACATTATCCAACAAACGTTTTGTAGAATTTCCATCACAAGATGACATAAATGTATCTAAAAACGCTTGTCTTTTAATTAAAAAATCATTATATCTAAATCTAGATTTTTTAATTGCATTTACCAAATCATAAGTATTATAAACTATTTCACCATATGCATATTCCTCATAAGCATAGTAAAAACCACGTTCATCAAAATACTTATCAATATCTGGCGCAAATAATACAAGCGGCTTATTTAACAATGAATATTCAAATATCACAGAAGAATAATCAGTAATTAGACAATCGCAAAAAATCATTAAATCATCAATATTTTCATTAGACGGCATTAAAATTACTTTATCCTTAGCAAAATCTGGAATTGGTGGATAAACTTCCTTCACTACTGGATGCAATTTAACGATTAACTTATAATTATAAGGAAAACTTGCACAAAATTGTTTCCAATCTATGTCCAAGTGAAATTTCTGTCTTACAGAAGTACTACCTCTAAATGTAGGTGCATAAACAATATTAATACTATTTCTAAGATTAGGATATTTTTTTAATAATTTCTCCTTAATCTTTTCCATTTTCTCTACGTTATAGAAAAGATCAGTTCTCGGAATACCTAATGCTTTTACATTTTGTTGAGGCAAATTAAAGGCTTTAGCGTATAATGGAACTAATGTATCTGCACTTACACATACATCTGTATACATATTATGAGCTAACGTTTCAAATTCTTTAGTATTACTGTCATTACTATCTAAGGCAGAAAATGCAAATTTCTTGAATGCTCCGCAGGCATGCCAAAGTTGTACAACTTTAGTTTCTTTTCTAAAATTCAAACCATATATAGGCTTATAATAATCTTCCAAAAAAATAACGTCAGCAGTTGCTAAATGGTAATAACGCGTAGCAATAGTTTTTACACTATTTGTTTCTCCTAAAAATTTATATATTTTATAGTTCCCACCTTTTATAGCATTAGACACAGCTGAAAAGTTACTTGACATAGGCTTTTTGCGATTAGTTGCAAAAACAACTTTTCCTTTTTCAATAGGTAACTTAGATAAAAGTGGAAAATATTTTTCACGAATAAATTGTGGTTCATTTTTCATTTGGTTAAAAATAAACTTCTTATATTTCACTAAATTAAAATGAACAATTGCTTTATCAGTTCGATTTAAAGCTATTTTGTAACTATCAACCCATTTATCACCATAAACATTTTCTTTTGCACAAATATTCTTAACATCATTATTCAAGTTATTAAATAAATAAGACAACAATTGTCTATATGAGAAAAAATTCTTGAATGAAAGAAGATAAATTTTATCAACAAATATCTTAATCAAATAATATCTAAAAGTAGCTATTTCATTTAATTCATAATAGGAGTGTTTTTTTAAAAAATCTAAAAAAAACAATATGGCTGAATTAATGTTATTAATATCATTTTTCAAAACTTTAACAAATAACGGCCAAGCATCAAATGTAAATATTCTATTATAATAAGACTTTATTAAAATTTTTTTTTCATTATCGGATAAAATATCTGAAGAATAAACAGCATTCCTACATGTTAATAAGGTACTCAAAGAGTCTTTAAAAAAAATAAAAGCCTTTTTATCTTGTGATTGTGTAGCAGATGCTTCATTCAATAAAGTATCTCTTTCTCTATACAAATAAACAAGCTCACTTATTGTAAATATTTTATTCGCATTCAAACAAATTTGAAACATTACAACTTGATCTTCAGTATACTTAACACCTTTAGGAAATCTTAAATCTCCTAAAAGTCTTCTAGATATTAACTTACCAGCCACACCCAAGAAAAATAAAAGTTCGGTATTATTTACTAATTTTTTCTCCCCAAAAGAAAATAAATTATATTTTTCATAATTAGGGTTAGCCCACTGCCTAGTAGAATTGAATTTTCTAACTTTACCATATACAAAATCAGCATTTTCAGAATAAGCTGTTTTCAGCATATTATCTAATGCTCTATCAGGAACAATATCGTCTGAATCAATAAAAGTTATATATTTACCTTGTGCTAAATCTATTCCTAAATTTCTAGCTACAGAAACACCTTGATTAGGTTGCGAAATGACTTTAAATCTAGAATCTTTCTTACAGAATGATTCTGCTCTTTCTAGACTAGAATCTGTAGATCCATCATTAATAATTAATGCTTCAAAATTACACTCATTTTTAGCAATACTACTTAAAGTTTCTAGAATTAAATTTTCAACATTATACATAGGTATAATAATTGAAATTTCTACATTTTCTAAGGTCATTTCACAGCTCAGTAATTATAACTACTTAAAGATTTCTTTGAATTTCAGCAATACATTTCAATACTTGTAACTTATCAGCTCGTCTTAAAACGTTAGCTTTATTAGCCACAAAATTATATGAATTTAAATTCAAAGCCTTAATAACAGATTCTACATCTTTATCTCTAATAATTAAATCTAAGTTTATTAAAGAATTATCTTGATATATATCAAATCCTATTCGATTTTTTTCATTTGAAAAATCATAAATTAATTTATCTTTATAATATGACTTTCTGAAAAAATTTTTACAACTGAACAACTCCGAATCGAAAAAATTTTCCATTAATTGACTATCAGTCAAATCCTTATCAACTCTTTCACCCATGTTCAATATATGATCCAGCAAGTTAACCAATGGAATTTTTTGCTGCATAAACAACGTAGTATCTTTGATTTTTTTATATTCACTTGGTGTCCATGAATTATGTAGAGAAACCACTCCATATTTAATTAATTTATGGATTTCAGATGAATCCATAGTGAAAAATTTATTAAAGTAAAAATTTTGATAAAATTCTTTAGAATTTGCATAAGTTGCACCTAGCATAGCTGCAGACTCCAAAATATTACCACTCATAGTTCTATCTAAGATCAAGTGATAATCTTTGTATTTTTCACTTTTTAACAATGGATTTAGAATTGAGTTACCAAAAAAAGACCAATCATATTTATCTGGTATATTATTTAATCTTTCTTGTGCAGTTTTTCTCCACTCCCTTAATATTGGATTCCCCTTTTCTTTACTAAACAATACAGCTAAGTGCATCCCCACATTAGGATAACCAAATCCAATTAACTTTTTTTCTGATAAATTTTCAAATTTCGAGAATATATTTTCAGTGATCAAACAATCAAGATCCATAAACAAACCACCGAATTTTTCTAATACAGCAGCCGAAATAATATCTGATTGCATAGGAAATGAGATTTTTTTAAGTTTCTCTAAATCATATGTATCGCCAATATATTCATGTAAATTACTATGATTAATAATATGAATTTCCAAATTAGGTATATTCTTAATCCATGTAGCTTTACATAATTCCAAATATGCTGGAATTTTTTCATTAGACTCCCAAAATGCAAAAATTTTGTTCATAATTCCATCCTTATATTAAAAGTTAAATACTATTTTCGCAGCAATCGCGATTTGATATAGAATTTGAGTTAAACCACGTGTTAACTCTACCCCTTTAGTTTGCAGTTTTGGCAATACTAAAATTTCATCACCTTGCTGAATAATATGCGAACCTTTTACCAATTCAGATTCACCATTTTGATGAATCACAATTAACTTAGAACGATTGGATTTTTGAGTAAAACCGCCAACATCACCGATATAATCTTCAGCTTTCATGCCCTCTCGCCAAGCCACCCCATTCGGGAAGGTCACTTCACCATGCACCATAATCACAGAGGTACGCTCAGGGATCATTAAGATATCGCCCTGCTCTAAAATCACATCATCAAAGTGTTTTGGATCAAGTACTACCTGTCCTTTTGGTTCTACTTGCCGAGCTTTAGCAATAAACTGTTTCACTAACTCTGCGTCCTTAGCCCGCAAGTTGGCTTCTTCTTGGGTACTTGAACGCACGGAAAGGGTTGCCTCTTCCAACTTATCCAAAGATACATTAAGCATTTCTTTTTGGCGTTTCGCCACACTCGGACGGTACAACTGCAGTGATTGAACCTCTGCCAAAGCATTCGGTTGTAGCTGCTTCATGACTTCTGAAAGTTTTGAACCATAAGGTAACACCAAAGCGTGAGTACCGTTATGTGCACCTTCAATACGTACTTGAATGGTGCCTGCAAAACGGTCTGCAGTGACTGCAAGTAAATCACCATCTTGCAGCATCACATTCTGTGCATCCGCTAAAGTATGGTACTCACTGGTATACTGCGTACCCTGACGACGGCTCACACTGACATGGGTTGCACTTGGTTTGACGCGAGCTACCGTCAATGCCTGTGCAACACTCAAGGTTGGGTTATTAAATTCGAAATCATAAGCATTATAGACTTCGCCTTCTACAGAGAAGGTATGCTTACGTGGAGCAACCACAATCACATCGCCATCTTTAAAACTAAATGGCTTAATTTGCCCAGCAAGCAAGAAGTCATACAAATTGACGTATTTAATATGCTGACCGTTACGGATAATTTGTACATCGACATAACTGCCACGCTCAGGGTCAACCCCACCGGCACGGTCTAAATAGGCAAGCACCGTATCATTCGCTACACCACCATAATTACCCGGCTGATTGACAAATCCAGTCACCAATACTTTTACAGGTTGCGCCTGTTCTAATGCTGCATACACATTCACATTAGAGACATAAATTTTACGTACAGCTGCCGTGACAACAGATTGCAAACTACCATTGCTAATGCCTGCAACTTTTAGTGGACCAATATTGGGAATAAAAATGTTCCCTTGGGGATCCACTGTTTGTGTGCCAGTAAACTGATATGCACCCCACAAACGCAAATTAATGTTATCCCCCGGATTAATTACATAGCTGTTGTTAAAGGTACTGCCTGCCGTGGACGCAAATGCACCTTTAAATAACTGAGCACCAAACATTCTGTTTTTGGTTTGATACTTCATTGAACTGCTTGGTGACAAATCTACAATCGACTGTGAATTTAGAACTTTCTCTTCACCTGCACTAGCTTGCTGCAGCATAGCATTGGAACTCGATGTACCCATCAGTTCTTGTGGAACCACCATGCTTTCCAAACTTGTTGCAAAGGTCGTTGAAGCACTCAATAAAGATAAAGATGAAACTAAAATTAATTTTTTCATTATTTATTCCTTGTGCTCACGAACAATTGAGCGAATCAAAGCCCCAATACCAAATAGAATATTTAAGACAATAAATGAGGTGATGATGAGATACATTTTTCTAGGATAAAGCGCATCTTGAGCTAAACGCGGTGTGGAAATCACCACGAGTTTTTTCAATTTACGTGAGGCTTCTAAGCGCGACTTTTCCAATGATGCTAAAGACAGTTTATATAAATCCGTTGCAAAACCGACTTGTGCTTTTAGCTCTTCAAACTCTGAAACACTTTGGTTCAGCTTGGTATTACTCGGTGAAGTCAGCTTGGCATTTTCATTTTCAATTTGCTGTTCTACAGATTCAATCTGACTTTGCACGGCAATCACTTGGGGTGCGATCGGGTTCAAATAACTGAGTAAGGTACGCTCCTCAGTTTTCAATTGCGCCAAATTGTTTTGTAAGCTTGCAACGAGTGTCGCGACTGCTTGTGCTTGAAGTGCTGGATCAAAAATGTCATTTTCATTTTGATATTTCAGTAAAGTGTCACGCGCTTGCTTTAATTGATCAGTTGACTCTTGCAATTGTTGCTCTGCAAAATTTTGCTGCTCTTGCGCGATACTTTGCGAAATATCATTAATAAAATCTTCACTGTTCTTTAAAATCGAATTGTTCAGCTTGAGTGAATACTCTGGGGTAAAACCTTGTGCATTGACTTCAAGCATCATGGTTTTTTCATCAAGATTAACACTCACCACACGATTAAAATATTTGACCACATCTTCAATGGGTGCGTCTTCATCCAAGGCAAAAAGCGGATCTTTTTTAACCTGAAAGGCATTTCTCAGATTAATCTCACGGTCTAGTTTTTCCACCATATCACGTGAAGATATATAGGTTTTTAAAATATTGGCATCTTCACTACTCGTGTTTGAAGCACCTAGTAATGCGCCCAAGCCACTACTATCGGTAACTGCAGCTTCTCCCACTTGTTTCACCAATAAGGTTGAAGATGACGCATAGCGATCTTGTGCAAATAAGCTCAAATACATTAAAACAACGAACAAAGGTGCGAGTACAAAGCAGCTGTATGCAAGGATGAAATTTTTACTGAATTTTTTATTTTGCATATGCTTTATAAACCTCTACTGCTTCGAGTACATCTTCAAAATATTCTGCCTTTCCGTCTCGAACAAGAAAGGCGACATCACAATTACGTGTTAAATCATTTAGATCATGTGAGACCATAATGATATTTGAGCTTTCTTTTAGCTCATCGAGCAGCCTCTGACTTTTTTTCCGAAATGAAGCATCCCCCACTGCGCCAGCTTCATCCAAAAGATAATAATCAAAATTAAATGCCATACTCAGACCAAAACCAATACGGCTTCGCATACCGCTCGAATAACTTTTAATGGGCATATCAAAATATTTACCAATTTCAGCAAATTCCTCGACGAAATTGACTACGTACTCCACTTGCTCTTCATTTTCAACATATAGACGCGCAACAAATCGGACATTCTGCCGCGCAGTTAAACTGCCCTGAAAACCACCCGAGAGTGCCACTGGCCAAGAGATACTTTTGTTGGTAATCACTTTGCCTTGATCAGCATAGTCAATGCCCCCAATGATTCTGAGTAAGGTACTTTTACCTGCACCATTTTTACCCAGTAACGCCACACTTTTGTTTTCAGGCAAAATTGCATTAAGGTTTCTAAACACATAATGCCGTCCCTTCGGGGTCACAAATGATTTGGTTAAATTTTTAAGCTCAATCATTTGGTCTTCATCATATGTTTTTCAAATCGCTTATAGAGGAGTAATCCTATAAATAAACTCCCAACAATCCATAAAGCTACATAACTCAAACTAATACCTTGTACTAACGGATAATTTGGTGCGACTGCATGACGCATTAACTCAAAAACATGGATCAGGGGATTCCAAAGTAAATAATCTCTATATTCAATAGGTATCGTATTTATAGAAAATAAAACCCCAGATAAAAAATACAAAATTAGAAAAAAAACAGAAATAAACTTTTGAATCTCTTGACTAATATCACCCAAAATCATAAAAATCAAACTACATGAGGTAGTAAATAAAAAAATTAAAATCCAATAAAACAATAATTCAGGAATTTGCTGCAAACTAATGCTTAAACCACACCAAAGAAATGCGATTGAGAATCCAACATAAGTTACAAAACTTAGTAGCAGTTCAAGTAAATTACGTGCAATTAACGCATCAATCGGCTTAACGGGCTTGTAGCTAAATAACCCTCTATTCGATTGGACAGCGCTCATCGCCTGTGAAAGCCCTTTCCTAAACATTGTAAATGGAATAATGCCATTAATTAAAAAAACAACAAAATCCATTCCAGGCAAAACGCGTTGCATAATAGCGCCGAATAATATAACCATTAGGCCCAAGGTAAATAGTGGTTCCAAAAAAATCCATAAATACCCTAAACGATACTGACCAAAACGTGTCTGTAACTCACGTAATAGCAGCGCGCGAATAGAAGCTTTCATTACCTTTAAACCGCCACGAGGTTTCAGGCGTGGAAGTTTTTTCAATGGTATTGATTCATCAGTTGACATGTTATTCAATGACTCGATCGTCATCTTAAGTTATAGGCGTGCTCATATTAACCATAAATTCTTTTAGATTGAAGCCAAAATAAGAAATTAAAATAAATTTGAAATTTAAAGATTAATGATATGACTAGTTTTTCGATATAAACCTTTATTTATCATTGAAAAAATCTAAAGAATTACACCGAGTTATTTGATCACTCATTAATCAAACATCAAATAAAAAGAGAGCCGAAGCTCTCTTTTTTTATGCATTCATTACATCATCAGATTAGTAAATAAATTGATTGGTTTTTAACAATTCATCCAAGGTTGTATCGGTATTTTGTAATACCACCAATTCTTTAGAGGTATGCTGAGTACCTGCACCATCCAAATCGATCTTCACAACAGAATTGGTACCTTGTTTCTCGATTGAAACAAACTGACCAATATTCGATGCATTCACCCCTTTGTTGCTCAGTAATGACGACACATCAATTTTGTCACCTTGCGCTTTGGAGAAGTCCGTCCACACATCACCTTGGTCAACCAAGTTAAGCGCTGTGAATTTCACAGTATCCGCACCTGTACCCATTTGTAAGATATGCAGGATTTGATCTGAACCAAATGAGTCATTGGCAGCCGAACCTTTTACGGTGTACTCGTAGTTGATCTCTAAGTGCGCAGTTTGAGTTTCGCCATTGGCAGTGGTGACTTTATAAACAAAGTCATCTGTACCGACTGAACCTTTGTTTTGATTATACACGTAAGAGCCATCCGCTTTGATACTGAGCGAACCATATTGACCTTGGACACTCAAACCAGATGTTGAAACATCTTTAAAGGTCACACCGCCATCAGTTGAAATCGATAATTTACTGTTAATGCCCAGTGAATCTTTCGCCACAGTTTCAACACCGACTGCAGTGAAGATATTACCTTCGGCACTACCATAACTGTCTAAAGACCATTTGCTAGTATTCACAGTTTCAACAGACACATTGGTATCAAATGTTTCTGCATTCAACAAGTAATAACCGCCTGATGTCTTGAAGTTAACACGATATTGACCTGGGTCATTTACCGTTACAGTGCCATCAAATACTGTTGTACCATTTTTAACTTGATACACCACGCCATAAGTCTTAGAACCTGTTGCGCCTGACACATTTTCCCAAACGCCTTTGGCTGCATTGTATTTTTGCAACTGCCAAGTGAATGTAGTACGAGATGGATCCGCATAGAATACACAGTCAGCCGCTTTAAAGTTGACACTGATCTTCGCTTGGTCACCTTGACTCACGGTAAATGTATTTGAGTTTACAGTCGATGTTGAGCCATATTTCGCATAGACATCGCCTGAAGCCACATTGGTCACTTGTGAGAACTGACTCACGCTACCTTTAACAAAGTCAGAATCGTTATGCAAATCAAGTGATGTTGCTGGTTTAGATGGATCTTTCGCATCCCAATTCAATTTCACTTCATCAGCACCAATTTGTACATTCACTTTAGCTGTAGAAACTGCACCTGATTGGTCTTTAATGGTATATGTGAAGGTATCCACTTGCCCCACCACTTTGACATCTTTGTTTGGTGTGTACTTATAAGTACCATCCGCAGAGATCACCATGGTGCCGTATTTACCCACCAATGTTGCAGTACCTGTTGCTGGAACCTCTACAGATTTACCATCAGCAGTGGTCAATTTCACCAATTTAGTCGAAGCTGTGACCAAGTCATCCGCAAGTAAGTTGCCCGTAGTTGTATTGGCTTTCACCGCTTCTAATTCTGTCGAACTTGCATAAGTATTGTAGGTCACAGAAATGATATTCTTCGACAAAATACTGAACAAGCTCAAATCTTCAGCAATGATTTTGTAGTTACCTTGTGGCAAATCTTTGGCTTGAATTTTTGCTTGCTCTGGGAAGAACAAGAAGAATTTATTAAACAAGCCCATATCAGCATTAGAAACTACTTTACCCCATGACCCATCTGCATTTTGCTTGTAAAGCGTGACACGAATACCATCGAGTAATGTTGCAAAACCAAAATTAGTTGCCTTAATGTCTACAGACATCGTTTCACCCGCTTTTACGCTAAATGAAATGTCTGCACAGCTCGAACCTAGAATTGGAATGCCTAAGAATTTACCCAAAGATCCAAAGACTTTACTTTCAGTCACTGATGATTTGCATACTGATTTGTAAGCCAAATCAACATCAGCTTTGATTACGTCATCATTTGCTTGAAGTTTAGAATCCGCATAAATGATTTTCGGTTGACTTGTATTGCCTGCCGCATCCTTAGCGACTAAAGTGATTTCCTCACCTTGCACATAGGCTTTGTCCAAAGTAATTTTAAACTTACCATCAGCATCAGTAATACCACTACCAATTTCTTTATTATTTGCATCAAAAACAGTAACAGTCGCATTCGCTTCAGTTGCCACACCGCTGACTTCATTACCGACATCATTGAAATCTGCTTCATTGATTTCTGGTGCAATGGTATCTTTCAAACCTTTAACGTCTACAGGGCCAACAGTATTGCCCGCTGCGTCTGAAGCAGTGACTTTACCAATTGCATTGTCTGTTAGAGCCTTAGTTAATACCGCGGTATAGGTTCCATTTGCTAATGCGATGGTGTTACCAATCACGTTACCATCTTTGTCTTTCACAACAACTTTGGCACCCGCTTCAGTTTTACCTGTTACGATCGTACCATCGGCATTTAAGAATGCATCCAACTCTTGCGGTGGAAGCGTATCTTTATCACCCACAAGTTCCACTGGCGCACTTGGGTTGCCCGCAGCATCTCTAGCAATCACGTCAACGCTGTTGCCGTCTGTGATTGGATCTTTCAGTTCAATCGTGAAGTTACCGTTGCCATCTGCTGTTGCTGTGCCTACCACAGTGTCTCCGTCTTTGACTTCAACGGTTGCACCTGGTTCAGTTTTACCCGTTACTACAGTACCTTCGTCATTTAGTTCAGCTTCTAGATCTGGACCAATGGTGTCTTTGCTACCCGTCACTGTTAGTGGATCAGTGGTATTGCCTGCTGCGTCTGCTGCAGTCACGAAGCCTTGTGCACCATCTGTTAATGGCTCGCTCAAGTTCGCTGTGTAGTTACCATCAGCATCTGCAGTCGCTTCACCAATCACTTGACCATCTTTGTCTTTCACAACAACTTTGGCATCCGCTTCAGTTTTACCAGTGACAATTGTTCCGTCAGCATTGAGTTCTGCTGTCAGTTCAAGTGGCGCTGTGGTGTCTTTATCACCAGTTAACTGAACTGGCGCACTTGGGTTGCCCGCAGCATCTTTGGCAATCACGTCAACGCTGTTGCCGTCTGTGATTGGATCTTGCAGTTCAATCGTGAAGTTACCGTTAGCATCTGCTGTTGCTGTGCCAATCACTGTATCGCCATCTTTGACTTCAACGGTTGCACCTGGTTCAGTTTTACCCGTCACCACTGTACCGTCTGTATTCAGTTCTGCTTCTAGATCTGGACCGATGGTGTCTTTGCTACCGGTCACTGTTAATGGATCAGTGGTATTGCCTGCTGCGTCTGCTGCAGTCACGAAGCCTTGTGCACCATCTGTCAGTGGCTTGCTTAGGTTTGCTGTGTAGTTGCCATCAGCATCTGCAGTCGCTTCACCAATCACTTGACCATCTTTGTCTTTCACAACAACTTTGGCATCCGCTTCAGTTTTACCAGTGACAATTGTTCCGTCAGCATTGAGTTCTGCTGTCAGTTCAAGTGGCGCTGTGGTGTCTTTGTCACCAGTTAACTCAACTGGCGCACTTGGGTTGCCCGCAGCATCTTTGGCAATCACGTCAACGCTGTTGCCGTCTGTGATTGGATCTTGCAGTTCAATCGTGAAGTTACCGTTAGCATCTGCTGTTGCTGTGCCAATCACTGTATCGCCATCTTTGACTTCAACGGTTGCACCTGGTTCAGTTTTACCCGTCACCACTGTACCGTCTGTATTCAGTTCTGCTTCTAGATCTGGACCGATGGTGTCTTTGCTACCGGTCACTGTTAATGGATCAGTGGTATTGCCTGCTGCGTCTGCTGCAGTCACGAAGCCTTGTGCACCATCTGTCAGTGGCTTGCTTAGGTTTGCTGTGTAGTTGCCATCAGCATCTGCAGTCGCTTCACCAATCACTTGACCATCTTTGTCTTTCACAACAACTTTGGCATCCGCTTCAGTTTTACCAGTGACAATTGTTCCGTCAGCATTGAGTTCTGCTGTCAGTTCAAGTGGCGCTGTGGTGTCTTTGTCACCAGTTAACTCAACTGGCGCACTTGGGTTGCCCGCAGCATCTTTGGCAATCACGTCAACGCTGTTGCCGTCTGTGATTGGATCTTGCAGTTCAATCGTGAAGTTACCGTTAGCATCTGCTGTTGCTGTGCCAATCACTGTATCGCCATCTTTGACTTCAACGGTTGCACCTGGTTCAGTTTTACCCGTCACCACTGTACCGTCTGTATTCAGTTCTGCTTCTAGATCTGGACCAATGGTGTCTTTGCTACCCGTCACTGTCACAGGTTCAGTGGTATTGCCTGCTGCGTCTGCTGCAGTCACGAAGCCTTGTGCACCATCTGTTAATGGCTCGCTCAAGTTCGCTGTGTAGTTGCCATCAGCATCTGCAGTCGCTTCACCAATCACTTGACCATCTTTGTCTTTCACAACAACTTTAGCGCCCACTTCGGTTTTACCAGTGACAATTGTTCCGTCAGCATTCAGTTCTGCTGTCAGTTCAAGTGGTGCTGTGGTGTCTTTATCACCAGTTAACTCAACTGGCGCACTTGGGTTGCCCGCAGCATCTTTGGCAATCACATCAACGCTGTTGCCATCTGTGATTGGATCTTTCAGTTCAATCGTGAAGTTACCGTTAGCATCTGCTGTTGCTGTGCCTACCACGGTATCTCCGTCTTTGACTTCAACGGTTGCACCTGGTTCAGTTTTACCCGTAACCACTGTGCCTTCGTCATTTAGTTCAGCTTCTAGATCTGGACCAATGGTGTCTTTGCTACCCGTCACTGTTAGTGGATCAGTGGTATTGCCTGCTGCGTCTGCTGCAGTCACGAAGCCTTGTGCACCATCTGTCAGTGGCTTGCTTAGGTTTGCTGTGTAGTTACCGTTGGCATCTGCAGTCGCTTCACCAATCACTTGACCATCTTTGTCTTTCACAACAACTTTGGCATCCGCTTCAGTTTTACCAGTGACAATTGTTCCATCAGCATTCAGTTCTGCTGTCAGTTCAAGTGGAGCGGTGGTGTCTTTATCACCAGTTAACTCAACTGGCGCACTTGGGTTGCCCGCAGCATCTTTGGCAATCACGTCAACGCTGTTGCCGTCTGTGATTGGATCTTGCAGTTCAATCGTGAAGTTACCGTTAGCATCTGCTGTTGCTGTGCCAATCACTGTATCGCCATCTTTGACTTCAACGGTTGCACCTGGTTCAGTTTTACCCGTCACCACTGTACCGTCTGTATTCAGTTCTGCTTCTAGATCTGGACCAATGGTGTCTTTGCTACCCGTCACTGTCACAGGTTCAGTGGTATTGCCTGCTGCGTCTGCTGCAGTCACGAAGCCTTGTGCACCATCTGTTAATGGCTTGCTCAAGTTCGCTGTGTAGTTACCATCAGCATCTGCAGTCGCTTCACCAATCACTTGACCATCTTTGTCTTTCACAACAACTTTAGCGCCCACTTCAGTTTTACCAGTGACAATTGTTCCGTCAGCATTGAGTTCTGCTGTCAGTTCAAGTGGTGGTGTAATATCAGGTGCAGTCGCTGTACCAGGTTTAGATATATTACCCGCTGCATCGGTAGCTGTAAATTTAAGCTCTTCACCGTTTTTTTGTGCCGGATTTAAGTTAACTGTAAACTGACCATTTGCATCAGTTTGCACTTCACCCACAATCTTATTATCAGTATTTTTTACCTGAATTTTACTGTTTGGTTCAGCTTGACCTACCAGCAATAACCCATCTTGACTCACCTGACCTGTAGGTGCATCCGGTGCAATCTGTGGTCCAACAACAGGTTTTTGAATTGAATTCCCTACAGCATCGGATGCTGTGACAACAGCGGGTTCACCGTCTGTTAATGGACGATTCAAGTTAATGCTAAAATCACCATTTTGATCAGCGATATCTTCGCCTAGGACTTTCCCACTGGCATCCTTAACCACAACTTTTGCATTCGCTTCGGTAGAACCTGTGACCACTTCACCAGTCGCATTGATCGCCACATCTAAATGATCAGGAGCTTTAACATCTGGCCCCACTATTTGTTTTGGCTCAGAGCTATTCCCTGCCGCATCGGTTGCGACAACACTACCCACCTCATCATTTACCAATGGTGAAATCAATTTAATATCGAAGTGACCTTCAGCATCTGCAACACCTGAACCAATTACTTTACCAGAAGCATCTTTGACTTGTATTTTTGCATTGGCTTCAGTTTCACCAATTAAGATTGTACCTGATTGATTGAGATCAGCACTCAAAATCTCAGGATTAACATGTGGACCTGCAATTTGAGTATCAATCGAGTTATCAGCAGCGTCTGAAGCAGTCACTGTGACTTGCTCGCCATCGGTGATCGGACGATTTAAATCAATAACAAAAGCACCTTGTGCATCTGCTTGACCCTTACCGAGTACAGCACCACTTACATCCTTGATCACAATAAAGGCGAAAGCTTCAGTAGACCCTGTAACAATACTCCCATCTTCATTAAAATCCGCATCTACAAACTCGGGTGCTAAAGTGTCCTTGTGACCAATAACTTCGTCTGGCTCTGACACATTGCCACCCTTGTCTACCACTACAACATCTGCTTTTTCATCATTGAGCAAAGGTGGATAGATATCTACATTGAAATGACCTGATGAATCTACAGTTCCACTTCCTAAAACTTCACCACTTTTATCTTTAACAACTACGGTCGTTTCAGGCTCTGCAGTACCATACACTTTTGTGCCATCTTCATTCGATGTCGCATCCGGTCGATAGGGTATAATATTATCTGGAACAGTGGCATAACCTGGCTTAGAAATTTTGCCATGGACATCCTTAGCATACAGAACAATCTCTTCACCATTGTTTTGTGCTGGATATACACTTACAGCAAAATTACCCTCATCATCCGAAAAACCTTGGCCGATTAAATTTTCTTCACTGTCATAAATAGTCACTTCACAATTTTTTTCTGTTTTTCCCTCAATGACAAAACCTTCATTGCTTGAGTTGGTTACTTCAGGGGTCATTGGCGGGTATAAGTCAGGTGCTTGAGCAAAAATAGGCTGTGAGACAGCACCATCTAGATCATAAACAACCACTTTGACGATTTCAAAATTCACCAAAGCCGGTTGAAATTGAAACGTGAAACTACCGTTGGAATTCAGGGTTGCCGTTCCTAAAAGGGTATCTTCAGGGTAGTAGATTTCAACTTTTTGGTCTTTAACACCACCACTACCGGTAATTGTCGACCCTGATCTAGGAATAGTTAAGCTTAGCTTTGTTTCAAAGCTGGTCACCGCATTTAAATTTGTAGTTTGAGCATTTACACTGCTTAAATTTGCGGTGTTGGTTAAATTTTCATTTGTCATAATTATTACCTTATTTTATGCTGAATATTTCATTCTCGAAGAAAGGGAAATTTCGAACAAAAGTACAGTTTTGTTAATTTTATTGTGAACTGGTTAACATTTTTAACATTTAGATATGTTTAATTCAACTTTTTTTTGATTAATGCATAATATTTCCGATAATATGCATGATCCTGCCTAAATCAGGAAACTAGATACTTTTCAGCGCATTATAAATATGTATAAAAGGACGTTTGAGCACACAGAGTTTGCAACAAAATATTGCTTCATGTGACATCGCTTGAGTTTCAGTTCCAACAAATCCTATACGCAAATGTTTAAGAGAAATGACTCAATTCACACCTATGATCACTTCAGTAAAAATGTAATATCTAAGATATAATCAGGACACAACTGATCTGCATGAATTAGAACTTTATACTTATGAATAAACTTTCCTGCTTCAAAGCCTATGATATTCGTGGAAAACTCGGTACAGAGTTAGATAATGAGATTGCCTACAAGATTGGTCGCGCCTACGGACAAATTTACCAACCTAAAACAGTCGTGATTGGATGTGATATTCGCCTAACCAGTGAAGACCTCAAGCAAGCCACGATCCAAGGCTTAAATGATGCCGGGGTCAATGTACTTGATTTAGGCATGACAGGCACAGAAGAAGTGTATTTCGGCGCTTTTCATCTAGATGTACAAGGTGGGATTGAAATTACTGCCAGCCATAATCCGATGGATTATAACGGCATGAAATTGGTGCGTGAAAACGCACGCCCGATTGGTGCAGATTCAGGTTTAAAAGAAATTCAAGCATTGGCTGAATCTGAAGCTTTCCAAACTGTTGAAACCAAAGGAACAACAATTCCATATAATATTTTGCCTGAATATATCGACCATCTGATGACCTATATCAGCCCAAGCAAAATTCGACCTTTAAAATTGGTGATGAATGCGGGAAATGGTGCAGCAGGTCATGTGGTCGATGCAATTGAAGATAAATTCAAACAACTGAATATTCCTGTTGAATTCATTAAAATTCACAATGAACCAAATGGACATTTTCCAAATGGGATTCCCAACCCAATTTTAATTGAAAATCGTAGCAGTACCCGTGATGCTGTGCTCGTGCATGGTGCAGATATGGGGATTGCCTGGGATGGCGATTTCGATCGTTGCTTCTTATTTGATGAAAAAGGACAATTTATTGAAGGTTACTACATTGTCGGTTTACTCGCTCAAGCCTTTTTACTTAAACAAGCCGGTGAGAAAATTGTGCATGACCCACGTTTAGTATGGAATACCTTTGATATTGTAGAACAGTTCAAAGGTGAAGCAATTCAATCTCAATCAGGACATTCTTTTATTAAAGAAAAAATGCGTGAGCAGAATGCGGTGTATGGCGGCGAAATGAGTGCACACCATTATTTCCGCGATTTTGCCTATTGTGATAGCGGTATGATTCCATGGTTATTGGCAGTCTCAGTATTGTCTGAAACCCAAAAACCACTGTCTGCTCTCGTTGAAGAAATGATTGAAAAATTCCCTTGCTCAGGTGAAATTAACTTTAAGGTTCAAGACACACAAAGTACCATCCAAAAGATTTTTGATCACTTTGCCGATCAAAATCCATCCATTGACCGCACTGATGGAGTCAGTTTAGATTTTGGCGCTTGGCGTTTTAATGTACGCGAATCAAACACTGAACCTTTACTGCGCTTAAATATCGAAAGTCGCTTGGATCAGAATCCTAGACCGATGCAAGATTATGTCGATGAACTTACCAAACTTATCCAAAATTAAATTTAAGCCATAAAAAAAGAGCCTTATTGGCTCTTTTTTTATGGAATTTCGTATTAATCACGATATCCATTTGGATTTTGTTGTTGCCAACGCCAACTGTCTTTAAGCATATCTTCTAAGTTATATTTTGGTGTCCAGTTTAATTCTTCAATAGCACGTACATTATTGGCAAATGAAGTCGCGACATCGCCTTCACGGCGTGGTGAAATTTCAAAAGCAACTTTTACACCATTGACCTGCTCAAAGGTATTTTTCACCTGCAGCACAGATTTACCCTTTCCTGTACCAATATTCCATGCACGACAACCGTTATGATTTAAGCGATTTTGAAGTGCACACAGATGGGCATTCGCAAGATCTACCACGTGAATATAATCTCGTACTCCTGTACCATCTACAGTGTCATAATCATCACCGAAAATGGACAATTTTTCACGACGCCCGACAGCCACTTGGGTCACAAAAGGCATCAAATTATTCGGGATTCCTTGCGGATCTTCCCCAATTTGACCACTTTGATGTGCACCAACAGGGTTGAAATATCTCAGTAATGCGATAGACCAACGTTGATCCGAAAGCGATAACTTCTGTAGAAGCTGCTCTACAATCAACTTGGTATAGCCATAATTATTACTTGGCATGCCGGTAGGCATATCTTCATTTAAAGGAGAGACATTGGCTTCATCATAAACAGTGGCCGAGGAACTAAAAACAAGGTTAAAAACTTGAGCCCGTTGCATGGCTTGAACCAACTGAATTGAACCTGCAATATTATTATCAAAATACGTTAGTGGGACCTGTTGACTCTCACCGACCGCTTTTAATCCGGCAAAGTGAATCACTGCATCAATCTGATGTTCTGCAAAAACGCTATCTAAGGCAACACTATCTCGAATATCACCCTGAATAAAGGTCAGTTTTTTTCCGGTTAGTGATTCAACTCGATTTAAAGACTCTTGAGCGCTGTTTGATAGATTGTCATAGACGACAACATCATATCCAGCGTTTAATAATTCTAGACACGTATGTGAACCGATATACCCGGCGCCACCTGTCACTAAAATATTAGCCATCCAATTTTCCTAATAAAACTTTAATTAAACCTTGTGTAGACGCATCCAAATCTGAAATATTTTGCTGACTGCCATTTAAGATAGGAAGAATTTGATTGGCAATTTCTTTGCCTTTTTCAACGCCCCACTGATCAAATGGATTAATATTCCACAAAACAGACTGTACAAAGACTTTGTGTTCATACATCGCGATCAGCATGCCTAAACTATAGGGATTCAGCTCTTGCATCAAAATAGTGGTACTCGGCTGATTACCTTCATACTGCTTATATTTAGGTAAGCTCTCAACCTCATTCGGATCTAGAGCTTGATTACCAAAAGCGAGAAGTCTTGATTGCGCGAGACAATTGGAGAGTGCTAAATGATGCTGTTCAATTAGAGCATCGGCATTCTCGACATAGGTAAATTGCTTGGCATTATAGCGGTGAATCGGTGCAATAAAATCGCTACTGACTGACTGCGTGCCTTGATGAAGCAGTTGATAAAAGGCATGCTGTGCATTCGGTCCAATTTCGCCCCAAATAATCGGACAAGTATCCCAATTGACTTTTTCACCAGTGCGTTGAATGGATTTACCATTCGATTCCATTTCGAGCTGTTGCAAATACGGTGCAAAGTATTTCAGACGTCCATCATACGGCAACACAGCATGGGTTTGAATATCCAGAAAATTATTATTCCATGCACTTAATAGTCCCATGAGAACAGGGATATTTTGGTGAAATGGTGCCTGTTTAAAATGTTGGTCAATCTGATGAGCACCAGCCAATAACTGTCTAAAGCCATCCATACCTATACTTAAGGCAATTGGCAAACCGATACACGACCAGAGTGAATAACGTCCACCCACCCAATCCCAAAGCAAAAATTGATTTTCACCAGCAATGCCCCACTCTGTCATTTTCTCAGGTTTGGTCGATACTCCGATAAAATGGTGTTTCAATAATTGTGGATGTTGATTGAGTCGTTTCTCCAACCATAATCGAGCAGTTTGTGCATTGGATAAAGTATCAATCGTCCCGAAAGACTTAGAAGAAATAATAAATAATGTGGTTTCTGGACGAAGCCTATGCAACAACTCTGAGAGCTGACTGCCATCAATGGTCGATACAAAATGGACATTGAGGGGTTTTTCAGTCTGCTTTTTAAAATCAGACAAAGCATGTGTGACCATCAGTGGACCGAGGTCTGATCCCCCTACGCCGATATTGACCACATCTTGAATCACTTCACCCGTTACACCGCGATATTGCCCCTGATGAATTTTATTCACCAGAGCTTCCATGCGCTCAAGTTGCTGATGCACCAATGCAGCTAAATCAGGGTAGTGTTGATCTTGCTTAGGTAAGCGCAAAGCCCAATGCATCGCAGCACGGTCTTCAGTGTAATTCAAATGCTTTTGGGAAAAAAGCTGATGAATCCAAGGCTTCAAATCCTGTGCATATGCCCAACGAATCAAATGAGACAAAATCTCTGGATTGATACGATGTTTACTGTAATCAAAAATAATCGGATCTAAATGGATTGAACACGCTTCAAAACGCGATGCTGATTCCTGAAAAAATTCATTCAGATGTTTATGTTGATATTGATCTACCAGTTGTTTTAATTGATCAATCACAGCTGCGACATCTTCAACTGGATAGGGCTGAGCTGAATCTATCATTAGCGTCCTACTCCCATATACGCAAAGCCTTGAGATTTCACATATTGAGGATCATACATATTACGACCATCTAAAATCAGTGGATGCGCCATAGTTTGAACTAAAGTCTTGTAATTTGGACTGGCATATTGCTTCCACGCCGTCAGTACACATAGAGCGTGGGCATCTTTTACAGCATCCTCTTGATCAAGACAATAAATCAAATCATCGCGATGCCCGTAAATTTTCTCAATTTCAGGAAGCGCATGAGGATCGTGTAATTTCACTGTAACACCTTGCGCCCACAATGCTTTTAACATGATATGAATGGGAGAATGCTGAATCCGAGCCGTATTTTCTTTAAAAGATGCCCCCCAAATGGCTACGGTTTTACCCTTTAAGTTCCCATGGTAATAATTCCACAGCTTTCTAAACATCAATTCTTTTTGTTGCTCATTGATTTCCCAGACTTGGGACAACAATTGGCTCTTGACCCCTGTATCCGATACGGCATTGGATAAGGTTAAAATATCGTGTGAGAAATTTTCCCCACCAAAGCCAGCGCCTGGATATAAATAAGCACTGCCAATCCGTGAATCTGCTGCCATGCCTTGACGCACATACTCAATATCTATGCCAAGTTTTTCTGCCACGACAGCTAAGTCGTTAATATAGCTAATACGGGTCGCCAACATCCCAGAAATACTAAGTTTGGTAAACTCCGCATCCAAAATCGGCATAAATAAATATTGTTGTTGTCGTGGGAACAGTGGACGGAGCAATTCTCGAATCTGCTTTTCTGCATCATCCTGATCACAACCTACGATCAATTGATCTGCCTGAAGGACGCTTTGTAAGGCATTGCCTTCCTGAATGATATCGGGCAAATAGATCCAGCGATCTTCAGGCAAATAAGCTTGGAGTTTGGCTGTGCCATTTAAACCCAATGTGGATGCATTGATCATTAACTTTGGATGAATAATCGGTCTTAAACTGATTTCCTTTAAAATTTCAATGCCCATTTTTTCATCCGTGGCATTAAAACTAAAAAGATAAGCATCCATGTCATGATCAATGTCATTCAGATGGCAATATTTTAAAAACCCATTTTTATGCTGTTTTTCAAGCAAATGCTGAATCGCTTCATCCTGTGCATATGCATGTTCAATGCTCTGTTTTTTGAGATACTCGCACCAATAGACCTGATGCCCATACTCCGCCAACAATGCCGATAACACACCGGAATACAGGGTTCTTCCAAATATTGCAATCTTCATGATGCCGATACCCTATACATTCAACTCTTGAATCAATGATTTAAACTCTGCACCCAGTGTTGGATGGTCTAAACCATAATGCAATACGGCTTTCAAATAACCAATTTTACTACCACAGTCAAAGGTTTGACCTTTCATCCGATACGCTTCTACCGCTTCAGTTTGCTGTAACATTGCAATTGCATCGGTCAACTGAATCTCATTACCTGCACCACGTGGGGTGTTTTCAAGCAATTGCATAATCTGCGCAGGAAGCACATAACGACCAACAACTGACAGATTTGAGGGTGCATTGCCAACTGCAGGCTTTTCAACAATGCCTTGCATCACGATACTTTGACCTTCTACAGGCGACTCAGCAACATCTACAATACCGTATTGATCAACCATATGATCTGGAACAGCTTCTACCATAATTTGTGATGATTTTGATGCTTCAAAGCGTTTAATCATCAGACTCAAATCATTTTCTGTATCTGAATCTTTCACCAATACATCAGGCAACAACACAGCAAAAGGCTCATTACCCACAATGTTTTTTGCGCAGAGGACCGCGTGCCCTAAACCTAAAGGTTGAGGTTGACGTACACTCACAATACTAATATGTGCTGGCAGAATATCGGTAATTACTTTAAGTAGATCGAATTTTTTCTTTTGCTCAAGTGTCGTTTCAAGCTCAAAATTACGATCGAAATAATTTTCAATTGAGGCTTTAGATGAATGGGTCACTAAAATAATTTGTTCGATTCCCGCAGCAATCGCTTCTTTGACCACATATTCAATAGCAGGGCGGTCAACAACAGTGACCATTTCCTTTGGAATAGATTTACTAGCAGGTAAAAAACGCGTGCCTAGACCCGCAACTGGAAGAATGGCTTTTTTGATCATAAGAATGCGTAAAAATTATATGGATTAAAATGAGTAATATTATCTGATTTCATCTGAGCTTTGTTGTGGATTATTACCTTTGAACAATGAAGGTCCTACATGTCCTGGTGCATTAATCCCTTCTTTTTTTGTCATAACTAAGACTGTCTTTAACATAATTTTAAAATCAACGATCAAAGAGTGGTGATCGACATACCAAACATCACATTTAAAGCGTTCTTCATAGTCTAATTCATTACGACCACTGACCTGTGCTAATCCGGTCATCCCTGGGCGAACTTCTAAACGACGTGCCTGTTCAGGAGAGTACAATTCCATAAACTCCTTCAACATTGGTCGAGGACCTACAACACTCATATCACCTTTTAGTACGTTAACCAGTTGAGGCATTTCATCCAAACTGGTCGAACGCAACTTTTGCCCGAATGGCGTAATACGTTGGTCATCTGGTAGTGGGTTACCTTTTGCGTCAAAAGCATCTTTCATAGAACGAAACTTTATCATTTTAAATAACTTACCATTCTTTCCAGGTCGTTCTTGTAGAAAAAATATCGGTGATCCTAAGTTTTTACGTACTTTCAGTGCCACAATTAAGAACACCGGTGAAAGTAGTATAAGAGCAATCAACGATATGAAAATATCAACTAATCTCTTCATTTTCTGATACTAATCCAATAATTTTTAGAAGCTTTCTATTAATTTTTTCAGCATCAAACCGCTCTTGGGCAATTTTGAAGCTTTGTAATCCCATCTCATTAATCTTTTTGGGATGCTCAATAAAATAACACATTTTTTGAGCTAAGGCTTGAGGATTCCACTTAGGTATTAAGAAGCCATTTAAACCGTCAACCACTGTTTCACGACATCCGGGTACATCTGTCGTGATTACAGGACGTCCAATTGCCATAGCTTCTTGCGTACTTCTTGGAACCCCTTCTCTATAAGATGGCAGAACAAATACACTAGAATCAGTTATCCAATCTTTTATATTTGTTACATAACCTGGGTATTCAAATAGTTTTTCGTGTACTAACTCATTTAATTGTTGTTGCTTTAAAGCGCCTAGATTTTCCTTATCGATTTCGCCTAAAACAGTAAAATGTGCTTGAGGATATTGTGCTTTAACCAAACGCATTGCTTCAATGAGCTCATAAATTCCTTTCTCTTTTAATAGTCTTCCGATGAATAAAAATTTCACTGGATGTGTAGGCGCAGTTGAATAGGGATAATCTTTTAAACTTAAACCCGTGGCACCTAAGTTTTCGACGTCTTTGGCTTTTATTCGATACTTATTGATTAAATCTTGTGGGTCATCTGGATTTAGAAAAATAATTTTATCTAAACATGGAAAAGCCAAACGGTAGAGTAATACTTGAATGTTACGAATAATTTTAGTTTTAAAACTTTGCCCGTCAGGTTGTTCTGTAAAGGTATAGCCTAGTCCTTCCAACATACCGATCACTTGGGGCACTTTTGCAAGTTTTGCTGCAATACTGCCGTAGATCACAGGCTTCGAAGAATATGAAAAAACTAAATCTGGTTTGATTATTCTAATTTTTTCGACCAACTCCCTTACGGATTGAATATCTTCCAAAGGATTTAGTCCACCTCGACTTAAGTGATAAGTCACGACTTCAGCTCCTAATGATTGTATCCTAGCAATCCATTGGTCATTATATTCAGAAACAAAAGCATGCACTTGAATATTATTTTTTTGACATGAAGTAATTAAATCTTTTCTAAATAAAAATAAATTTGAAGCGGTTGTTCCGATGATAATAATTTTTTTATGACTCATATATTTCTATCCATTTTTTTACAATAACGTTTAAGTCAAAATTATTTATTACATAGTTAAGAGCGATTTGATTATTTTTGATCTTTTCATCTTTAGACAACGCTAGAGCATTAAGTAGTGCCTGAGATAAAGCTCGGCTATTTTTAGGAGGAACTAAAATACCTGTGCCTCCCATCACTTCTTTTACGCCCCCACAATCGGTTGCAACAACAAAGGTTTCACAGGCCATCGCTTCAGCAACCACTAAACCGAAGCCTTCAAATGAGGAGGAAAGGACAAAAAGATCTGCAATTGACATTAATTCGTGAATATCATCACGACGACCAAGTAGTTTGATATTGGCATTTAGCTTGTATTCACTAATTAATGATTCAATTTGTGGTCTTTGGTGACCTTCACCCGCAATCAATAACATAGGCTGTGCATCATGTTGAAACTGAATAAGCATATCTTTAAATGCAGAAATTAAATTTGGATAATCTTTAGCTTCATCAAGACGACCAACGGCCAATATAATTTTGCATTGGCTATAAGAGGGAAATTTATTCTCTTTTAGTTTTTTTATATTATGATTTTTTTGAAATCTTCCTAAATCTATACCATTATAGATTTTATGAATACCCCCCATAGGTACCGCGCCTAATCGTTCAAAGCTTTCACAGGCAGATTGGCTCACATTCGTCGTAAGATCGGCTAATGAATGCGTAATTCCATATGCCATCATTCTTAATTTTCCACCCTCATTATTGCTATGGGCTGTACAAATAAGCTTTGGTATAGAAAGAAATTTTCTAGTTAGTCGAGCAAATATATTTGCATGGACCATATGTGCATGAACGACATCAGGGTGATAAGTTGTAATAAGAGCTTTATATTTTTGATATGTGTCAAATAGATGAGAGAGTGTGTCTAAACCTAACCCGACTAATTCTATAGTTTTAGATGTAGGTCTAACGACAACCTGACCTTTCAAATATGCAATTTTAACTTCATGACCTAAATCAGTCATTCGATCTGCCAAGTCAACTACAACTTTTTCAGCACCACCACCGCCTAAACCAGTAATTAAATATAATATTTTCATGGTACAATATTCATTCTTATGTATTTAAATAAATGATGAAAATCAGTATTCATACTCATTCCCGACATTACCCCCTGAACATCCAAACAAAAAAATAAAATTAATAAAAAAAATATTAATATATTATTAGCCATGTTAAATTTTGAACACAATACAAAAATTATTGGAAGTATAAAAGTACTCATTAATCTACCAGCAGCAGGATTAATAAAATATAAACCTAAAAATAACGACAATCCTAATATTGAAAATTGGTAAATATTATTATTTTTTTCTTCTTTAATAAAAAACAAAAAGTAAATTAATATAATTAAAAAACATAGAAATGCTCCACCCCCAACACTTACAGCTGATAGAATATGATCTTCACTAGCTTGCCTAATACCTAAATAACCCCCAATTAATTTTATAAAGAGACCTAAAAAAGCAGAAGTCAGAAAAATAATTAATGATTTTATTTTCAAAGAATAAATAGGAATCGTATAGTATAAAATTAATAAAAAAGTTATTAAAAAGAATGATGAGTGGATAAACGAGCAAAAAAATGAAACCAAAATTATGTTCTTTTTATTATCGGTATAAGTCAAAAAAAATAAAAGGATAATAGTAGAAATAGATTGCCTTAAAACAACCAATTGTGAGTGAAATGCATAATGACAAAATAATATTAGAAACATACCCATTATAAAATTAAAAACATTCTTAGAATGCTTAAATAATAAAATTAAAGTACCCAATAAGCAAAAAAATAAAAAAATAAAAACAATATTGGAAGAAGATATAAAATTACTTAAAAAAATATTTAATTTTAGAAAAATAGGTTCATTTGCATATACAGTCATTCCACCATATGCATCATATAAATCTTGAGATTTCTCTGCATAGATTATATAAACATCCCTATCTCTAAAGAAACTATGAGGTATATTCATAAAAACATATAAATACAGGAATAATAAAACACAAAAAGTCATATAAAATATGACCTTATGAACTTGATTTTTAGTCAATTCCTTCTCCTAATAGATTTACCCATATATTAGAAATTTTATTTAAATTAAATTTAGATGAATTACTAAAAGATATTTCAACCATTTTTTGATAGTTACCATTAATCATCACTTTTATTTTTTCTGCAAAATCTTTAATATTTAATGGTTCGACTAAAAGCCCATTACTTCCATGATCTAAAATCTCACTAGGTCCCGTATCACAATCAAATGCAACTATTGGTAATCCATAACTTTGAGCTTCAAGTAATACCATTGGTAATCCCTCAAATCTTGAACTCATACAGAAAAAAGAAGCTTTTCGATAAAATTCATCCATATTTTTTTGTTGTCCAAGAAACAGAAAACTATCTGAAACTTTATATTCAATAGTTAACTCTTTTAGTTTTAATTCATCTTCACCACTACCAACTAATATAATCTTCCAGCCTGGTAATTCATGTGCAATTTGACTCCATGCTTCCACTAATAAATCAAATCCTTTTTGATACGTTAATCGTCCTACACATAAAATAGTTTTACTTTCTAATGATGGCTGATTATCCTGCAAACTATAAGGACTCGGATTTGGAATAGCGATCACTTTATTCTTTGTTTTTAGATTAAATTTTTCATCCCAAAAATTTTTATCTCTTTCCGTAAGTGTCACAATCTTGTCACACCAATGTGCAGCCATCCAACGTCCCAAATCCCTAAATTTAGAACCTAAATTAACCTTTAGATTAAAGTGTTCCCAACAAATATGTTGGATATTTAGCCCTATAGTTGCGGGTACAGTAAACACGCAACTAATACTATCTGCGACGATCAACGTATTAATTTTATTGCTTAACAAATATGCTCTAATCCTTTTTACACATTGGATAAAGTTTTTTCTCATCGATACATTAAAAGTGAATAAAGCACTTGTTTTTATTTGATGATTTAGTTCAAAGAAAGGGTTGTCACCATGACTTAAAGATAAAATATGAACTTTTGTCTCTTCTGAAACCAAGTTATTCGCAATTAGCGATGTTACTCTTTCCGTTCCACCAGAATGATTAATATCTCCAATTAAAAAACAAATATTTTTCATTTTAAATACCAAATTTAATTAATTTTGAAAAATAAGAAAGTAATGCATAAGTTAAATTGGTGTCCTTAATTCTAGTTCTTAAATTTACTTTCAAATAATCAGAGCATTGCCCATACCTAATAATGGTTTTTATAAGTGCAACAAAGTTTTTTAAAAAAATATTCCAAGGAATTAACTTAAGCATTACAGATCTAGAGACATAATGACCTTGTGCATTTTTTAAGATACTACTTTTACTTAAGCGATTTTCTGTATCATTATCAAAAAACAAACGTAATGGCTCTGGGATATAAGCAAATTTATAATCATCTGCTGAAACTTTGACATAAAACCAAATTTCTGGAATAAACTTAATCGACGGATTAACAGGATATAAATATTTTTTTAACAATTCTATTTTAAAAACATCAATTCTTTCACCAAAATTTCTACGATCCGAAAATTCCTCAAAATAGGATTGAATAAGAATTTCATCTGATATTTTACGACCATCAAATGTATTTTTTACATTTGAATAAGCTAAAAATCTTAAACCTATAATTTCTTTATCTTCCAATAAATATAGGTATTTATTAAAAATATTTTCTATATTATCTGCCTTTGCTAGTGCATCATCGGAATCAACACCACAGAAAAATTTTCCTTTTGCATTCATTACCGCATTGTTCCAAGCAGCTTGCTTTCCAGCATTTTCTTGTTTGATATATCGGATAGAGATAATATTATCTTTAATAAATTGATCGACAATTTCTTCAGTATTGTCGATAGATCCATCATCTATAATTAGCCATTCAAAATTTTTGAGTGTTTGAATTTTTAAGCTGCCATATAGTCTTTGCAACGTATTTGCACGATTATAGGTTGGCGTAAATATCGTTAATTCAACTTTATTCATGACTTATTAGCACCAATAATTTCATATATTACATTTTTTAATTTAGCGGGTTTAAATGAAAAATTTATTAAAAGTGAAATAAATTCAACAATCACCAACGACAATGCAGCACCTACGATGCTTATTTTTATAATTAAAACAAAAGAGATGAAGATATTTAACACCAACATAGAAATCGACTTAATGGCTAGAAATCGATAACCATTAAATTTAATAATAATTCTAGAAAAATAAAAATTTAAAACCCAAAGCAACTGAAAAAATATAAGAATATCGAATATTACAATCGAATTATAGTAACCAACCCCATATAACCATGTAATAAAATAGGATGAAGAGAAATAAAGGATACAGATAATTACCGATGATAATAAAAAAATATTCAGTAAAATTTTTGAAGCCATAGAGCAATATTCTAAATATTGATTGTTATTTATTTTATATATAGATGTCATATAGCTCATAATAAGTGTTGTTGGAACAATACACCATGCACCAGCCAAAATAAAAGCGACTGAAAATATACCAACACTCTTAGTATTTTCTAAATATCCTAATAAAAAATTTGAAATCTGCCCATTTACACTAGTAGTAATAATCGACAACATTAGAGGAAAACCAACACCCAAAAAATATGGGATATATTTTTTTACTTTTGAATTCTTTTCTACATTTATTTTATTTTTTTCTTTAAATTTCTTCCTATAGACAATAAGTTTTATTAAAAAAGGTATAAAAGTCATTAATACTATTGGAATTGTTAGATATATATAATCTAGCTGCTCAAAAACAATTATAAATCTCAAAAGTAATGAAGCCAAGAGACCAATTACATTTGAAACCACGTTAATTTTAGAGAGTAAAGCACCTTCATAAAATGCATTCAACAAATCAATAGAGTTGAAATAGTAAGCTATACATGTTGCCAATATAAAATAAAAGCCTGTGTATGATGCAAAAAAATAGGATAAAATTAAAACAAAAAAAGATAGAGAAATATAAACCAATGAAATTAATTGATTGGCTTTAATCAAAAATATCGAATGAAAGGGCTTACTTTGACTAACATACTTAAAATATATTTGATCTAAGCCAAACTGTGAAAGTGTTTTTAAAACAATAAAAATAGATGCCGCTAAAGAAATCTCACCATAAATCGAAGGCCCGGTATACTTTGCCACTGCAGAAATAATAAAAATTAGTCCAAAAATTGAAATTGATTTTTCTACTAGCATCCATAGTGAATTTCTAATTCTTGGATCTTTTTTGATCTTATTTAACATCATGTTCATGAATAATGTTTTCGACCTATTTTACATTTTTTAGTGAGTATTCGTAAAAATTAAAACCATGATTATTAATAATATTTTAAAAATCAGTCAAATATAGCAAAAATTGTTATAACTTACAGCTAATTATTACTATAAAAATTATATGATTTTTAACCTTTTAATTCAATAATTTAATTTTAACCAAAGCTTTTATCTGAATAACTATGATATCTAGATAACTTTTCTATTCAGCGCTACAGCATTTCGATCTTTATCATTCGTTTTAATCCTTTCAATTTCATGCAAGGGCCATTGTATATTTAATGTCTCATCATTCCAAGCAATTGTCATTTCACTGGCTTGATGGTAGTAGTTGGTGGTTTTATATAAAAACTGTGTTTGATCTTCGAGTGCGATAAAGCCATGAGCAAACCCTTCAGGAATCCAAAACTGTTTATGATTTTCGCCTGAAAGCTCTAAACCGAACCATTGACCATAAGTATCTGAACCTTCACGAATATCAACAGCTACATCCCATGCACGACCTTGAACAACGCGGACCAATTTTCCTTGCGCATAAGGGGCTTTCTGATAATGAAGCCCTCGGAGAACACCTTTATCAGAAAAAGAATGATTGTCTTGAACAAACTGAGGAGCCTTTAAACCACGTTCCATCAGAATCTGTTCAAATTTTTGTTGATTAAAACTTTCAGTAAACCAACCGCGTTCATCGCGGAATACTTTCGGTTCAATGATCAATAAACCCGATATATGTGTTTCAGTCACTTTCATCATCTAAGTATTCTTATTAGGTTATTTATTTGGATCTATTGTTCTTCACACAACTTCAAAAGATATTGACCATAACTGGTTTTTTTAAAATATTCCCCACGTTGTTTTAACTGTTTTTTATTGATCCAACCGTTGTTAAATGCAATTTCTTCAAGACTTGCAACTTTTAAGCCTTGGCGATTTTCTAAGGTTTGCACGAAATGACTGGCTTCTAACAAAGACTCATGCGTACCTGTGTCTAACCAAGCAAAGCCACGACCAAGCACTTCAACATGAAGTTGATCGTTATTTAAATATGCATTATTCACATCGGTAATTTCGAGCTCACCACGCTTTGAGGGAAGAATACTTTTCGCAATTTCAACGACTTTATTGTCATAAAAGTACAAGCCTGTCACCGCATAGTTTGACTTGGGTTTTTTAGGTTTTTCTTCAATACTCTGTGCCTTTCCATCAGCATCAAAATCTACAACACCAAAACGTTCAGGATCAGTGACATAATAACCAAATACCGTTGCCCCTTGTTGTTGTGCTGTGGCACGTTTTAATTGATCATCAAAGTGCTGACCATAGAAGATATTGTCACCTAAAATTAAGCAGACATTGTCATGTCCAATGAACTCTTCACCAATGATAAAAGCTTGCGCTAGGCCATCTGGAGAAGGTTGCACTTTATAAGACAGTTCAATCCCTAATTGTTCTCCTGTGCCCAATAATTTTTCAAAATTGGGTAAATCTTCAGGCGTTGTAATAATTAAAATTTCGCGAATCCCTGCCAACATCAATACTGAAAGCGGATAATAGATCATTGGCTTGTCATAGATCGGCAGTAATTGTTTTGAGGTGCCCATCGTAATTGGGTATAAACGTGTACCTGAACCACCCGCAAGAATAATCCCTTTACGCTGAGTCATTTGTTTCATTATATAAAATCTCTTCTAATACTTGTTCTACACCTACTTGCCAATGTGGCAGATGGATATCAAATGTGTGTTGTAACTTTGTGGTATTTAATCTTGAGTTCAAAGGTCGTTTAGCAGGTGTAGGGTATTGTTTTGTAATCATTGGATTCACTCTTTCTAAAGTGAGCACTTTGCCTTTTTTTCTAGCTTGATCAAACATAAAATTGGCGTAGTCATACCAAGAGGTCTCACCTAACGCAGCAAGGTGATAATGACCTATAAGTGTATGACGCTCATGTTTAGGTTTGAGCAAATAATATCTCAAGACTTGAGCTGTAACATCTGCGATTAAAGCAGCTCCTGTGGGTGCTCCAATTTGGTCAGAAATAACACTGATTTCACTTTTACTATGGGCCAAATTCAGCATGGTTTTAATAAAGTTATGACCTCGTGATGCATAGACCCATGAGGTTCTAAAATTAATAAAATCGATACCCGATTGCTCGAATGCTTGCTCACCCTTACGCTTAGTCTGCCCATAGACATTTTGTGGGTCACAATGATCATGCTCAGACCATGGCTGTATACCCTGTCCTGAAAATACATAATCCGTTGAATAATGAATCAACAAAGCATTAGATTGTTTGCACAATTCAGCTAAATGCTTGACTGCAAGATGATTGACTCGGTCAGCTTGTTCAATATCTGATTCAGCTCGATCAACCGCAGTATAGGCTGTAGCATTTACTATCATATTGGGCTGAATTGTTTCCATGACCTGTTGAAGTGAATCAAAATTACAGATATCACCACATAACCCCTGCTTATTCACTTGACGATCAAGTGCGATGACATGTCCTAATGGCTGTAAAGCACGTTGCAATTCCCAACCCACTTGCCCGTTTTTTCCCAATAACAGAATGGTCGTCACGATTAACCAACCTTTTCAATTGGGTATTGCTGCTGTAGCCAATTTTGGTACTCACCTGATTGAATATGTGCAACCCATTGCTGATTATCTAAATACCATTGCACTGTCTTTCTTAAGCCACTTTCAAAGCTTTCTTCAGGTACCCATCCTAAATCTTTTTGAATTTTTCTGGCATCAATCGCATAACGTAGGTCATGTCCTGGACGATCTTGTACATAGGTAATCAAATCTTGATAATGTTCTACGCCTTCGGGCTTTTCAGGTGCGAGCTCTTCTAATAATTGGCAAATGCTTTTTACAACATCAATATTTTTTTGCTCGTTATGTCCCCCAATATTATAGGTTTCACCGACTTTCGCTTCTGTCATCACTTTACATAAAGCACGTGCATGATCCTCCACATATAACCAATCACGAATCTGCTCACCATTGCCATATATTGGCAAAGGCTTACCCACTAAAGCGTTTAAGATCACTAAGGGAATCAATTTTTCTGGAAAATGATAGGGTCCATAATTATTTGAGCAATTGGTGATAATCGTTGGTAAACCATACGTACGTTGCCAAGCGCGGACCAAGTGATCTGAACTGGCTTTAGTTGCCGAATAAGGTGAACTCGGTGCATATGAGGTGGTTTCATTGAATAGCTCATCTATTCCCTTTAAATCCCCATAGACTTCATCTGTGGAAATATGATGAAACCTGAATGCTTGTTTTTTATCTTCAGATAAATGATTCCAATAGTATCTTGCCGCTTCTAATAACTGATAGGTTCCAATAATATTGGTTTCAATAAAAGCAGCTGAACCTTTTATAGAACGGTCAACATGAGACTCAGCAGCAAGATGCATAATCGCATCAGGTTGAAAGGCTTTAAAGAGCCAATCGAGTTCATTACGATCACAAATATCAGTTTGGGAAAATTGGTATCGCGAGTCATTTGAGACTTCAGCTAAAGACTTAAGATTTCCAGCATAGGTGAGCTTATCTAAATTCAAAATATAATGGTTGGTATTTTTTATTATATGGCGTATCACAGCTGATCCAATAAAGCCTGCACCGCCTGTCACAATAACATTCATATTATTCAACTTTTATTCATTTGCTATTCACCTAATTTGTTCAGATAAGAAAAGTATCTTCGATATTAAAGACCTCTAAATATCCAAATCGCAAATAGGCTCAAATATTGACAATTTAAAATATGAAATGGGCAAATCGTTTTTTTAATATGCTTTTTTATAAGACTTAAAGGCTATCTAATCCCATCATATTATTCGATATGACTCGCTTTAGACATATAACCTTCGACATATG